>NZ_JBHUWW010000002.1:0-187317 GCF_042669755.1 Kitasatospora sp. NPDC057223
TGTCTACGGCGGTCACCGCGAAAGAGCCGGGCGGCGATGAACCTGGCGGCCCCCGCTGCCGACCGTGGGCGGCCTGGGGGCGCCGAGGCAACCGGTGTGGGCAGCTGGATCAGGAACTGTGCCGGGCGTGCCGGGGACGGTGGGCCTCGCTCTGGCGTCCGTGGGCGGCCCCGGGGCAGGCCCCGGGCCTGCGGTGCGAGTGCCCGGTGGCCGGGGCGGTCATCACCACCACGGTCGAGACAACGAGCGGAGCCACCAACAGCACGATCGCGGCGGACACGAGTACCTCCTGAGGACTGCGCGGGCGAGAGCCGTACCGATCGCCTGCCCGCCCGGCCAGAGGTCATGCCGCACGCCACCCGTTCGGCTGACCGCCCCCGGCCGCCCGTACAGGTGCGAGGCTCTGCCCTGCCTGTCAGTCGTTGGGGGAGGTCGCGGTGTCGAGGTAGAAGCTGTCGATGCTCTGCACGGCCTGGGTGAACTCGTCCAGTCCGACGGGCTTGGTCACGTACGCGTTGGCGTAGCGGTGGTAGGCGCCGGACACGTCGTCGGGTGCGGCGGACGTGGTGAGCACCACCACGGGGATCGACCTGAGGTCAGCGTCGACCTTGATCACATCTAGCAGTTCCCGGCCGTTCATCCGCGGCATGTTCAGGTCCAGCACGATCAGGTCCGGCGCCGGGTTCTCCGCCGCCCGCAGGTACTGCAGCGCCAGCTCGCCGTCGCCGACCCGAACGATCTCCCGCTGCGCCCTCTCCTCCAACGCCTCCGTGATGAGCATGGCGTCGGCCAGGTCGTCCTCGACGAGCAGGACGCGGTAGGGGCGCCCGGGAACAAGGGTGATCACGATGGACTCCTGACTCGGCAGCGCACTGGCAGTGGCCCTGCCGGCGCGGCCCGGCATGAGCGCAGCATAGAGGAGCGGGCACTCACCCGGGGTACGACTGCCAAGTACAGTGAGGCCGCCACGGCAGCCGCGGCACGGGAGGCGGTGCGGCCTACGGCCGGCCGCGCGGGAGGAATTCATGACCGAGGACGCACCTCGTGCCCGACCGGCAGAGCCGACCCGCCCCGCGCGGCCGGCGCCGGGATGGACGACACGGCAGTGGCTGCGGGCCGCGGTGGGAACCGCCCTGGTGGTGCTGTGCGTCTTGGGCGGGGTCGGAACGTGGGCGCTCAACCACGCCGCCGACGTCTCCAACCACCTCGTGGACCGGTCCTCCCCCGCGCTGATCGCCTCGGTGCGGCTGGAGAACTCCCTGATCAACCAGGAGACCGGCATACGCGGCTACGAAGCCACCGGCCGCCCGGACTTCCTGCAGCCCTACACGCTGGGGCTCGACCAGCAGGCCCGGGCCACCACCGTGCTGCGCGACCTGGCGGGCGGCGACCGCCGCGCCGGCGCCGACCTCGACGCCGTCCTGGCGAGCGCCGAGGCGTGGCAGGAGCGCGTCGCCCGACCGGTCGCCGCCCTTCCCCCCGGCACACCGGCCCCGACCGACGCAGTCGCCGCCGCGCAGGCCAAGGAGACGTTCGACGCGCTGCGCGCGACGCTGACCGCACAGCAGCAGCACCTGCAGGACGAACGTGCCGCCGCCCGCACGGACCTCGCGGCGGCCCGCGAACTGCGCAACACCGTCTTCAGCGCCATCGCCCTGGTCGTCCTGCTCATGACCGCCCTCGCCTTCGAGGGCCTGCGCCGGGGCGTCACCCTTCCTCTCACCCGCCTGGGACGCGACGCCCGCCAGGTCAGCGCCGGGAACTTCACCCACCGCATCACCCCCAGCGGCCCGGCCGACATCCGCGAGCTCGCCGGCGACGTGGACGCGATGCGCCGGCGCCTGACCGAGGAGATCAGCCTCACCGAGCAGGCCCGCGTCGCCCTCGACCTGCAGGCCGCCGACCTGCGCCGCTCCAACGAGGAACTCGAACAGTTCGCCTACGTGGCCTCCCACGACCTCCAGGAACCCCTGCGCAAGATCGCCAGCTTCTGCCAGCTCCTGCAACGCCGCTACGCCGGAAAGCTGGACGCCCGGGCCGACCAGTACATCGAGTTCGCCGTCGACGGCGCGAACCGCATGCAGACGCTCATCAACGACCTCCTCACCTTCTCCCGCGTGGGGCGGACCATGGCGGACCGGGCGAAGGTCGACCTGGAGGCCCTGGCCGACCTGACCCTGGACACCCTCAGCATCGCCATCGAGGAGAGCGGCGCCGAGATCACCCGCGATCCGCTCCCGGTCATCGACGGCGACCCCACCCAGCTCGGGATGCTCCTGCAGAACCTCATCGGCAACGCCGTCAAGTTCCGCTCCCCGGACCGCCCGCCACGGATCCGCATCGGTGCGGCGCAGAACGAGGACGGCACCTGGATGTTCTCGGTCGAGGACAACGGCATCGGCATCGAACCCGAATTCGCCGAGCGCGTCTTCGTCATCTTCCAACGCCTGCACGCCCGCGACGACTACGAGGGCAACGGCATCGGACTGGCCATGTGCAAGAAGATCGTCGAATACCACGGCGGCACGATCACTCTGGGCCCCGGAAACCTCCTGGGCACCCGCGTCACCTTCACACTGCCCGGCAGCTGACCCGCCACGCCGTCCGGGAACCGGGGTCGGCCGCCTCACAGGGGCCGACCCTGCGGCGGCCCGTGCATCCGGACCCTGCACCGATCGGCCCCGCTACGGCAGCCTCGACCGCTCCCAGCGGGTGCCGCGCCCCCGCACCGCCATCCGCCCACCTGTCGACCCGGCGGGTGCTCGTACAGGTCCGCCGCGTTCCGCCCCTCACGGCGGCCGGCCCGTTGGTCCCGGTCCGCCGGGTGCCCCCACCCTGGCGGACCGGGAGTACGTGGTCACCGCACCCGCCGCCCCGGGCCGGGTAGTGGCGACCCGGGGCTCGGCGCAGCGGGCAGCACTTCGGATGACATCGGGCGCCCGGCCGCGTGTGTTCACGGTAGGCCCGGGGCGAAGGCCTCTGCGACAGGCGAGGGGCCGTCAGGGTGATTCCTGGGATGCGGCGCTGCCGGTGCGCATCCCCCTGCCGGGGCGACCGTGGACGGGGACGGGGTGGCAGCCTGCGGGGGGCGTGGTTTCTCGGGACTGTCGGGTGGTCACTCCGGCGAGTGCACCGTCCGTCCGGTGCGCACCGCGCGGGTGCGGTGCGTGCGCCGGGGAGGGCTGCGGGCGCTGGGTTGCGGCGGTGCGCCACCTGGCGGTGCACCACCCCCGGCCGTCCTGCGGCTCGCGGAGCGGGCGCCTAGCGTCGATGCGGGGACGAAACCCTCTGTTCCCCAGCCGTTCTGACGTCAAGGAACTTTCATGCTCAAGCGCACTGCCCTGATCCCCGCCGCCGCCCTGCTGGTGGCCGCCGCCCTCGCCGCGCCCGCCGCGTTCGCCGACGGGATGGGCCCGGCCGCGGCCAGCCCCGAGAAGAACACCAGCAACGGCGAGGAGCACGGCCACCACCACGGCCACCACCAGCACAACCTGCTGTGGTCGCTCGGCCTGACCACCGACCACGACCTGGTCGCCTTCGCCACCGACCACCCCGAGAAGGTCGACCGCATCGGCAGCATCACCGGCCTGGAGGGCGACCAGCACCTGGTCGGCATCGACTACCGCGTCCAGAACGGCAAGCTCTACGGCGTCGGCGACAAGGGCGGCATCTACACCGTCAGCGACGACAACGCCGACGCGAAAAAGGTCTCCCAGCTGACCATCGCCCTGGACGGCACCAGCTTCGGCGTCGATTTCAACCCCGCCGCCAACCGCCTGCGCGTCATCTCCGACACCGGCCAGAACCTGCGCCACAACATCGACGACCCCAACGGCGCCCCCGCAGCGGGCACCACCGTCGCCGACGGCACCCTCACCAACCCGCCCGTCCCGCCGGCCACCACCGGCACCACCGCCAAGGGCGTCACCGGCGCCGCCTACACCAACAACGACACCGAGGCCACGACCGCCACCACGCTCTTCGACATCGACACCACCGCCGACCGCGTCTCCCTGCAGTCCCCCGCCAACGCCGGCAGCCTCGCCCCCACCGGCAGCCTCGGCATCGACGCCGACAACCACGCCGGATTCGACATCTACTACAACCCCGAGCACCACACCAACACCGGCTACGCCTCCCTCGGCGTGGGCGGGGAGCGCCGCTTCTACAAGGTCGACGTCCTGACCGGCACCGCCTACGACCTCGGCGCGTTCCCCAAGGGCTACCAGGTCGTCGACGTCGCACTGCCCCTCGACCAGGGCTGACCCGCCCGCACCGACGAATCGTGGTGGGCGGGACCCGGACCCACCGGGCCCCGCCGAGCGCGCCGAAGCCTGGAAGCCGAACGGCGCACACCCCCCATTCGCCACCACCCCCACCACCGGATTGGCACCCGTCCGGGTGAGCACGCACCCAGGGCCCCCTTGATCGGCACTCCCACCCAAGACTGCGAACGCGCCAGCGGACGAAGGAAGCATTCATCACTATCAGGCTTATATCCTGTCAAAAACACCATGGACGGGTACTCGGCTCCGCCCGAGTCGAAGGCACAGCGATCAGTCCCGGTAGAGATCGACCATGGCGCAGCCACCGCACTGGGCACCCTGGCCCTCGCTGAGTGCACCGGCGCAACGCCCCGCGTTCGGTCGATCGCCGCCCTGAGCACCGCGTTCAAGGCTCACCGCCGCGTGCCCGGCGTTGAGGCCTTCCTGGATGCTGTCGGGGCTGCTGCCTGATCACATGCCCAGTGGCGGGTCTGCATCGGCTGGCTCGGTATTGGGGTGCAGGCCGAAAGCCCGGGTGCAGCGGGGGTGGGAGATCGGCCACTCGGCGGCGTCCTCGACGGTGCGCAGGGTCCGGACCGCCTTGTCCGGGTCGGGGTGGCTGGTCCACCCGCAGTCGAAGCCGTCGAAGACCTTCACGAGCTGGACCCCATGTTCGCGGGCGACGGCGAGGGTCCCGGCGTTGTAGGCGACAGCCGTTCGGGCGAGGGTGGCGGCTTCGGCCCAGGCCCGGACCGGCACGCGGGCACCGCCTCGGTAGACGACCCGGTCGAGGGGGTGAGCGGCGGCCAGCTGGTCGGCCAGTGCGTTGGCGGCCTGGACGGCGGTTCGTCCGGTGACGGCGGTGGGGATGTGCTGGCGTGCGGCGGTGCGAACAGCCCGGTAGAACGCGCCGGCGCGGCGGACGGTCAGCTGTGAGTGGCGCAGCAGGTCCGTGTAGGTGTCGGTGGTGAGGGCGCGTAGGGCGTGCTGGTGACTGCTCGTCCAGGTGAACGGACGGCCGATGGTGGCGGCCGCGGTGCTCGCGCCCTGCTCGTACACGGCGGGCAGCTGCTGGTCGGCGAGGTTGTGGACGGCCGTGTCCACGGCCCGCTGGAAATCCCGGATCGCGGTGGTGAACTGGGCCAGGGCGTAGCCGATTTCAGGGCGCCGGCGGGTGGCGAAGGCCACGAGGACGGCGGTCTGCGCGGCAGCGAGGCGCTGCCAGGCGTCGGTGAGGGCGTCTGCGGCCGTTGCGGCCGCGGCGCGGGTGCCTTGGCTGTGCTCGGCGGGCGGCAGGCTCACCGGGTCCGCCGGGCGGCCAGGATCGGCACCGCTTCGATCTGGTGGGCGGTGTCGGCGCCGGCCGGGGCGCCATCGGGGCCGTCGGTGTCGTGAAGAGCTGCGATCTGCCGCTCGATGCCGGTGAGGTTGCCGGTGCGGTCCATGGTGACCACGCCGTCCACGACCAGGCGCAGTGGCTCGGCGAGCAGCGCCGCCCGGCGCTCGGCGAGGACTTCGAGGGCTACGGCGCGAGCGGTCCCGAGCCGGTCGTGCCGGGCGGTGAGATCGTCGGTGCTGGTGGTGGGGCCGAGCTGTGCGAGGAGCCAGGCCAGGGCTGCGGGATCCACGGGCGGGGTCCGTTCGTCGGGTGCGGCCGTCGGACCGTCACCCCCGGGGTGGGGTGCCGGTCCGGCGGCGCGGCGGCTACTCGGTGTCGGTGCTGGCCTTGCGGGCCCGTACCGCCTTGGTGGGCGGGTCGTCGTCCTCGTCGGCCTCGGTCTCGTCGGGCCCGTTCTCGTCGCCGTCCTCGTCCGGGGTGGGGAGGAAGGCGTCGGGGTGGGTGATCAGCTCGGCCAGCTCGGGTGGCACCTGGTCGCCGGGAAGCAGGACAAGCCGCTCCCCGATGGTGGGGTGGGTGAGGTGGACGGCGGCGGCGAGCCGCTTACCGGCCGTCACAGGACCTTGGCCACGATGTGGCAGTCCGGGGTGTGGAGGACCGGCATCGCCACGGCGGCGCCCTTGGTCCAGATCTGTACCGGGTCGTCCTGCGCGCCGCGGGTGAGGACGACGCCGGGCGCATCCTCCCGGACGATCTCGGGGTTGGTGCCGCGAGAGAGGACCAGCGCCTCGGCGGTGACGCCGTACTGGGTCTGGCCCCACTTCGCGCGGTCGGGCGGCAGCATGATCCACCGGTCGTCGGGGATGACCTTGGTGGCGACGTCGTCGACGTTGACCTGCCCCTTGTAGATGGTGACGGGCGGCAGGCCGTAGTTGGCGCGCACCGAGTTGACCTGATTAGGGTTCAGGGACTGGGTGGGCGTGTTCGCTGGGGTGGTCCCGAAGTACGCGGCTCGGTAGGCGTTGTTGGTCGCCAGGTAGGACAGTGCGCGTCGGGAGGTGAGGACCATCTCCGGCTCCGGGGCGCCGAGATCGTCGAGGTACTGGATCCAGCCCTGTTCGTCGCGGATCGGGTCCGACGTCGGGTCGGACCAGAGCTTCGGAGCGGTCGGCATGTTGCCGGCCGGAACGCCGAAGTCGATCTCGATGGTCAGCCCGTTCTCCGCGTTGAGGGTGAACTTGCCGTCCACGAGGACGTCACCGGCGGCGAGTTCGAGCCGGGAGCGGATTGCCTCGACGTGCCGTTCGGCGTCGTCGTACAGCAGCTCCAGCAGCCGGTCCTGGTCGGCACCGTGGGACTGCTCCAGGAGGATCTGCTGCTGCTCACCGACGACGAGCTTCTGGCCCAGCGGCGGCAACAGCCCTTCCTTCGTGGTCTCCCACGCGGTGCGGTCGGCGAACGGCACCGAACTGTCGTAGGCCCGGTACTTGGCGGTGTTGACGCGCCGGCCGTTCTGCTTGATCCGCCACTTGACCTCGTTGGTGACCAAGGTGGGGAACACCAGGTCGGTGAGCAGGAAGTCGGCGGGGGTGGGGATAGACCGGGCGAACGTAGTGAGGTCGTTGGCCGTGACGCCCTTGATGAGGTCCTGAATCGTCATCGCTCAGGCCCCCGTCACACGAACCGGATCAGCGCGCCGGTGGGCGACAGCGTGATCTTGGTGGTGTCGATGCCGCCGGGGATCTTGGCGGCGCGGGCGACGCCGTGCCACAGCAGGGCGCACGGGATCTTCGGCTGACCCGGCGCGAACAGGGTCTCCTCGAAGACCAGTCCGGCGAGGTTCTGGCGACCGTCAACGGCGGCCGGGTCGAACGGCCCGTAGAGCCCGCTCGCGGTGATCCGCCCGAGCGGGACGCCGGACAGCAGGCGACTGTAAGGCTGGGTGGAGTCGGCCGAGGCGACGTAGTGGGTGCCGGCGACGAGCTTGGAGGCGTCGAGGGTGACGGTCTCGGTCTGGTCGGTGCCGTGGAGCGAGGCGAGCCAGGAGCGGTTCGCGGTGAGCGTCACCGAGGTGGTGATCGGCTGGACGGTCAAGGGGGGTGATCGCCTTCTGGAGCTGGCGGTCACGCACTCACCTGCTGGTGGTGCCGTCCACGAAGAGGGGCGTGGTCCCCATCCCGGATCGCTGCCGGGTCAGGCCTGGTGCGGCGACAGGTCAGGCCGTCAGGTAGCCGCGGCGCTTGGCCATGTCCAGTCCCGCACTGCCGGCGGGCGGGGTGTTGTGGCCGCGCGGCGGGGGCCCGCCGGCCGGGGAACCGCCCGGGGCCGGAGGCGGCGCAGCCGGTCCGGGCGTGGTGAACAGTTCGGGGCGGCGCTGCGCGAGCGCGGTGGCGGCATCGGCCACCACCTGGTCGTCGGCATCGGCCGGGAGATCGAGGAGCCGGTCCGCGTCGGCGAGGTTGCCGCCGGTCGCGCCGAGCCGCGACAGGGCGGTCTGTCGGCGGGCGGACTGGATCTGGGCGGCGGCCTGCTGCTCGCGCTGCTGCGCGGCCTGCTCCCGCTGGGTGGCGGCCTGTTCTCGGCGCTCGACCTCGGTGAGGGCGGCCTGCTCGGCGGTGCGCTGCGACTCGACCCAGGTGGTGAGTTCGGCGGCGTCGGTGAACCCGAGGTCGCTGACCAGCTTGCGGATGGCGGCGCGCTCGCCCTGGGACTTCTCGCGGGTGAGGAGCTTGGCCAGGGTGTCCTGGGTGATGAGGGTGCTGCCCGGCTCCGGCGCGGATGGCGCGCTGGCGGGCGGAGTCGACGGGGGGTGGGGGGCGGTCATCGGATTCCTCCGGACAGCAGCGCCCCCGCGCCGGTGATCAGTGTAGCGACTCATCCTGTCGGCGGCCCGCCCGATCCCCGCCCGCCCCCGTGGGTTCCCGATCGGGAACCCACGGTGAGGGTCGACACGGGTTCCCGATCGGGAACCCAGCAGGTTCCCAGGTGGGAACCCACGAGTTACCAATCGGGAACCCCTTTCTGTACCTTGTTCTTTTCCTCTTTCAGTACCTTCCCCCTTTACCCCCGCGTGTCTGCGCCGCTGGCTGGGCGCTCGGCGAAGCGAGGGCAGGGGCGGTGTTGAATGCGCGCCGCCCAAGAGCATCATGCTGGCGGAGGTGATCTGCTTGGCTCTGCCCGACCGCTGGCATCGCGATCCCTCACGGCTTCGTGGCGTTTCGGCTCCGGCATGGCCGGAGCTTCTAGAGGGGCGGCCGGTCCCGATGGTCCCGTTCGGTGCACCGGACGGCGTTGCGCCGCTCATCCCCGGGAGGACGGGTGGGTCGCATTCGATCCGCAGGCCCTGGTCTGGCCCCCAGTGGCGAGGTGGTGCGCGACGGTGAAGGGGCGCACGGTTACGGTGGCGCAGCCGGGAGGATGGCATCTCGTTGAAGACTTGGGTGCCAGTGACCCGGGAGTGGCGACGCGCCCGCCGCACCCACGGCGGCGCCCTTGTGGCGACGGGGCCCGTTCGCCGGGCCGTGGGATCTCTTGCAGGCAGCCCTGCGGGGCCTTGTACGCCTCCTTGTCGCCCCTGTCGTGCTCGCTGGCACGGTCTTGGACTCGTAGGCCCTCAAGGACGCTCCTGGGGGCCGCGCAGGGCTTCGCCGGGCGCACCACAGCCCATCTCGGCAGGACGCCCCGCCCTCAAACCGGCCGACACGGGGGCTCCCCGCCGCAGTCAGCCACACCCACTTCCACTTGCGACTCTTCTTGATTTTCCACCTCAGATGAGGAAGAGTATCCGGAAGTTGACGGTGATCCGGAGGGGCGGCGCAACATGACCGTGGTGTGGACCGACGAGCACGAGGTCGAGGAACGCCTCAAGAAGCTCGGGCTGTCGCCCGAAGGCACACCTCCCGCCATCCAGAACATCCACACCGTCCTGCGGCGCGCCGAAGCCGAACGGAACTTCTGCACTCCGCTGGATCCCGTGTCCCTACCGGGCAACATCTTCTGGGGCCGCACTGTGCGATTCCTCCGCGAGACCTACGTCCCGCACGGCTGGATGGCACAGAGCCCCCGCAATGTGCCGCTGCTCCTCGCGCCTTCCGAGGAGTTCGCGGTCACCGTCTCCAGCGGCAGCCGCGAAACGGGCTTCGGGGCGCTGAAGCCGACGACCCGCTACTCCAAGGGCACGGCCGTGATGGGCCGCGTCCAGACGAACCGACAGCTGCTCCTCCCCGGCGTCTTCGACGACGACGAGGACGTGGAGTTCGGCGACGGCATCCCAACGTGGTTCCTGCTCTACCAGCACGTGAACCGCCCCGACGGGGTCCGCCTGCACGCCGAGCTGTCCCTCCCGGAGGGCGCAGGCGAGCACGGCAAGATCGCGGAGTGGAACGAACGGATTATCCTGCCCGAGATCGACTTCGACGGCTTCACCCCGTTCGAGGACGCGATTGACCCGAACAGCGGGTTCGACATTCCGGTCGAACGACTGGGCTGAGCGAGCTACCCGGCCGCCCCTCTCCCCTGAAACGTCCCCTCCCATGATCACCGCATCCCGGCTCGTCCTGGCGCGCAAGCGCCGGGGCATGACCGTCACCCGCCTGTCCCAGCTCGCCGGCATCACGACCCGGCGGCTGGGCGACTTCGAGAACGGAAAGGCGAAGCCCTCCCCGGCGTCCCTGACCGCTCTCGTAGGCGCCCTGGACTTCCCCGAGTCGTTCTTCCACGCCGACGAGGTCGCCGACCTGCCGCCGGACGCGGTCTCCTTCCGCGCGCCCAGCAAAATGACGGCCTCCCAGCGGGACATCGCGCTCAGCAACGGCCGTCTCGCACGGCAGCTCCAAGGCTGGATCGGTGACAGGTTTCGTCTCCTTGACCCGGACCTGCCGTCCCTGACCACCTTCAGCCGCTGCCGCACCGACAGCCCCGCCGACATCCCGATGCCGGGGCAAACCGCCGAGGGGACGCCCCCCGCGGAGGAAGCAGCGAACCTGGTCCGGGCACGGTGGGGCCTCGGGCACACCCCGATCGCGAACATGCTGCATCTCCTCGAAGCACACGGCACCCGCGTGTTCTCGCTCTCCAGGGACTGCGCCGACGTGGACGCGTTCTCCTTCTGGAGCCTCGGCACCCCGTTCGTCCTACTCAACACGTCGAAGACCGCCGAGCGCAGCCGCTTCGACGCCGCTCACGAACTCGGCCACCTCGTCCTCCACGGCGAGGAACAGATCCCGCACGGCCCCGACGCCGAAGCCGAAGCCCACCGCTTCGCCGCCGCGCTCCTCATGCCCGCCGCCGACGTCTTCGCACGGGCGCCGAAGAACGCCTCCATCGAGTGGATCCTCACCGCCAAGCGGCACTGGAGGGTCGCCGCGATGGCCCTGGCCCACCGCCTGCACGAACTCGGCCTCACCACCGACTGGCAGTACCGCACCCACTGTGTGGACCTCGGCCGGCTCGGCTACCGTAAGGACGAGCCGCGCGGGCTACAGCACGAGTCCTCGCAGGTTCTGGCGAAGGTGTTCGGGGCAATGCGCCTGGAAGGCGTGAAGATGTCCGATGTGGCCCGGGACCTACACCTGCACCAGGCCGATCTGAACGATCTCGTCTTCGGCCTTGTCGTCACCGCCCAGGAGGGCGGGCGGCAGCCTTCCGCCGATCCGGTCACCAACCGGCCTCGTCTGAGCCTGGTCTGATCACCGGCCGCACCGGCGAGCACGTCACCTCCCATGGTGCCGGTGCCCGGTCTAGCGCCCCGTTGATGTTCCGTTCGATCAGCCGCCACCACCGCCGTCCGTACTGGGCCATCCACTGAAGTGGCGGCCCAGCACGTTGCCGCGGCCGTACGGCGGGCTATCGCGATCGGTCACGACAAGGGCAACCGGCATCGTCGCCGTTCGGTCACGCGCCTTACGCCGTCTCCTTCCCGGCCAGCTGCACGACCGGGATCTCCGGGCCCGTGCCTGCCAACCCGAGGTAGTTGCGGACAGCCGCATTGTCGCCGGTCGCGTCCGCGAGACGAGCGGCGGCGTCGAAGTCCGCCTGCCGGATCCGGCGGATCTCCTCGGCAGCCTCGGCAACCGGGTAGCCGACACCAGCGAGCATCCGCACGCAGGTCTCCAGGCTGAACACCCCGGCCTCATAGCCCTTGGTGACCTCCTCAAGGGTCGCGGTGCGGTCGGTCGGCACGTGCGGCCCCCAGACCAGCTCCGCCGGGGGCAGTTCGCCCTCCGGCCAGCCCTCGACCCGCCCGGCCTGGAACAGGCGGCCGACCATTCGCAGCAGCAGCGCGTATTTGTGCGCGCGGGCAAGCCGCATCTCACCCACCAGGGAGTCCAGCGGCCCCAGCGCCAGAGCGAGCGCATACCCGGACGGCACCTGGGAGGGCTGCAGCGTGCCCAGACCGGAGCTGGTGAGGCGGGAGTTCCCGGCGAGCCGGTCGAGGAGGTGGTCGGTTCGCTCCCGCAGCTCCGCGAGCTGCGCCGACGTATCCAGCACGGTCATCGACCCGCCGTCACCGAGCGAGATGACCGTGCCCGGCTTCACCTCGATCGGCAGCGGCTGCCCGGTGTTCCGGTCCTTCTGCGCCCTCGCCCCCGACACCGCGAGCAGCGGCTGCCCAGTCGTCGCGGACGCCGCCGACGAGTCCGTGTCGGTCGCCGCGATCTCGTCCAGGACCTGCATCACCCGGGAGATGACGGGCTGCCCCCAGTGCTCCCCGGCGTCCGGCACCGAGTTGGTCAGGTGCACCACCGGCATGAAGTCCACGTGAAGATCGAGGCCCTGGAGGACTTCCCCGTCGGCACGCACCCTGTACTCGGCCTTGTCGGAGGGTAGATTGTACACGTCGTGCGCGGCCTTGAGGTCTTCGAGGAGCCATTCCGCATCGGTCAGGTAGCAGGTGGTCTGCGACGGCCTCCCGGGAGCCCACGGGTACCTGCGGCTGATCAGCCCGCTCACCGGGTCGGCGGTGTCCCCGGCGGTGAGGACCGAGCCGCCGTCCGGACCGGTCGCCCACTCCCGGTGCGCCCCGGCCTTGCCCGATGCCGGCACCGGCCGGGTCGCCGCACCGATCGGGCCCAGCTCGTACGTGATCCTGCGCAACCGGGCCTTGCGGCCGGTACGCGGATCCTCCGGCAGTTCCCACGCGAAGTGGACCCTGCCCGGGAACTCGCCGCCGTCGATCTCGTCATCGACCTCCGGGAAGAAGAACCCGGGGTCGAAGGTGCGCAGCACCGGCCGCCCGACCTGCGGGTTCCACGCCAGGGTGTACACGCCGTCTCCGGAGCGCACCGCCGACCGCTCGCACTGCTGCATGCGCAGCGGCAACAGTTCCCGGCGGGCCCAGTCCCTCAGCCGGGCCTGCACGTCGGCCGCCGACCCCGGGGCCGCCTGGAGGCTGTTGTCGCCCTCGGCACCGGGGACGACGATCCGCTGCGACGCGCCGAGGAGATAGCCCAGCGCCGCGGCGTTGATCTTCGCCGGGTCGCCGAGCTCCCGCCTGTCGAGCCCGGACTCGTCACCGCCCGTGAAGGCCAGTTGCCCGGCCTGGTTCTGGTCGTAGGCGGCGAGGACCTTGTACGCCTGGAGGCGCCGCAGGTCCTCCGGGGGTACCCAGCCGCCGGCCAGGTCACCGAACGGGCCGACCCCCGCTCGGACTGGCTGGGCCATGATCGGCTTGTAGTTCAGCCACGACCAGGCGTCGATGAGCGTTTGGCGCAGGTCCACAGGCGCTGCCCTCCCAGGCAACCACGCCCCCGCGCTGCAGATCAGCCTAGATGTCTACTGGGCGATCGTCCGGTCGATCGCCTGGATCATGCACGCCCGGCGGCGGCACGCGGGGGGAAACGCTTCTGCTGCCGGTGAGCGCGGTCAGGGTGTTGGGTGGGGTGGTGCCGTGCAGGTGTGCGGCTTCGGTCGTCCTTCCCGGGCTCTTGGAGGGTGCGGGTGCGGGCGGTAGTGCTGGAAGGGGAAGTGTCGTGGCTTCAGGGATTGTGAAGTGGTTCAACGCGCAGAAGGGGTTCGGGTTCATCGCGCAGGACGCTGGCGGCCCGGACGTGTTCGTCCACTTCTCGGCGATCACCGGTAACGGCTACCGGGAGCTGGCCGAGAACGACAAGGTCGAGTTCGACCTCGCCCAGGGGCCGAAGGGCCCGCAGGCCGAGAACGTGATGCGCGTCGGCTGAGCCCAAGACCGCCGTCCGTAGCTGCCCTGTGCCGCACGGCCTCGCGAAGCGGGAGCTCACGGCTCGTCGCACTCGTCTACGTCGGTCCAGGCAGACGCGCAGGGTCCAATACGACAAACTGGCCGTGCGCTACGAAGCAACAGTGCTGGTCGCAGCCATCAACGAGTGGCTTTGACCCTAGTTTTCAGCTCATCCGGCAGCCGCCGGCGAACGCGTACTCGTCCAGGTCCGCCTGCTTCTCGTTCGTGAGCTTGCCCCACTCGACCGTGCACAGCGCGTCGGTGACCTCCTGGCCCCGGCCTCGGATTATGTCGCGGTAGACACGGCCGAGGTCCGCCGACCGTCGGGTCTTCGCGTCGACTGTCTGGACCCACTCCGGGCTGCCCTCCGCCGGCCCTGTCGGCTTCGGGTCGCCGGCGAACGCCACGATCCCTCCGGTGATCGCGCCCAGCACCAGCAGCGCGCCGCCGGCCTCTACGGCTATCCGCCGCCTCCCCGTGATCTTCATGGAGGGAGAAGGTAGCAGGGTGCTCGTGTGCCGAAACGCGATAGATGCCACTGGTGATGGTGGCGGTATCGGGCCTGCCGCTGGTCGTGCCGCTCGGGGGTGTCAGCTTCGGCAGGTTGCGGGTTGTGTGTGCTGGGGGTCGAGGCTGTTGAGTACCGTCCGGTACATGACGGTGCTGTAGGTGATGGCCAGGTGGCCGCTCACGTCGAACGGGCAGGCGTCCTGGAGGTTGAGGTTCTCGACGGTGGCGCCGGGGCCGGCTGTGAGGTACTGCTGCCGGTAGGGGGTGACCACCTCGTCGGTGCGGGTGACGATAGTGGTGTACCGCACGCCCGGCACGGTGTCGCCGCCGGCGTCCAGCCGGGTGTTGACGTCGGATCCGACGAGCTGGTCCTTCGCCGCCTGCCCGACGAGCTGTGCGGTGGCGTCGATCAGGTGCAGGGCCTCTGCCAGGGCTGCCAGGCCCGACGCGGTCGTTCCGTGGTTGCTGGGCGAGATGCCCACCAGCCGGTGGGTCTTCGCCGCGCCGCCTTCGAACTTCAGGTACCAGCGCGGCAGGAGGCCGCCTCCCTGGGAGTGCCCGACCAGGTCGACCTGGTCGGTGCCGGTGGCGGTCAGCACCTGGTCGACGAAGGCCGCCACCTCCTTGGCCGAGTCCGGGATCGGGCCGGCGGCCTTGTACACGTCCCCTTCCGGGGCGCCGAAGTTGAGCGCGAAGACGCAGTACCCGGCGCCCTTCAGGACGGGGGACAGCCCGGCCCAGCTGTCGTAGGCATTCGCCCAGGTGCCGTGGACCAGCACCACAGCGCGCGGGTGCGCGGCGGTCGGCCTGCACGTCCAGTCATTCGCGCCGGGCGGGGACATCATCGGGTCCAGGTGGGACTTCGCCAGCGCCGCCGCGAACTGGGCCAGCCCGGTATTCAGAATCCTGGGCGCGGGAGCGGCAGCCGGGGCGAGGCCCGGGTCGACGGCGGAGGCCGGAGCCACCACGGCGATCACGGACACCGCGACGGCGGCGAGCGTGATACCGGCAAGTCTGAGCTTCAACGGGGACTCCCGTGGGTGAGGACCCGTACCGGGCACGGCGCCGCGTACGGGAGCGGAGGGCAGGGACCGGAGACTCCGGCGCCGACGGTTCCCCGCCGGCGGACACGCGGGCCTGCGCGGCCGGGACAGAGGGCCCCGCCGCCTTGCGCGATCACGCCCGGCAGGGGCGCCGAAACGGGGCAGGCCCGAGAAGTGCTCCGCCCGGGCATCCCTTCGCCGCCTCTGCGGATAGCCTGCCGGGCCGCCTCCGCCGGCAGGCGACCCATGCGAAGGGTCCCGGTCCGGCGGACTGGCGCCGGCCGGATGCCGGTCCGGCCCGGGGTCCTCCCGGTACGCGCGACGCGGGCGGCAACGGCCCGTCGGGGTGAGCCGGCGGGCCGTCACGACGGCGGGGCCTAGATGGTGGCGTTGAAGCTGCCCTTGGCCGAGGAGGGGGCGAAGTTGGCGCTGCCCTTGTACTCGGCGACGTAGCCGGACAGGCCACCGGTGATCATCGCCTGGATGTCGCTGATGTGCTGGCCGATGTCGAGGATCGCCTGGCCGTTGGCGTTCGTCGGGGCGGAGCCGAGGTCCATGCCCGAGGAGGCGACCTTGAAGTGGATCGTCTGCTGGGTGAGCGGGTCACCGTCGATGTTGGTGAGGGTGGCGCTGACCGTCGCCTTCGCCTTGCCCTGCAGGACGCTGCCCTTCACGGTGTCCGCCTCCAGGAACGAGGCGAGCTTGCGCTTGCCGACCTCGGGCAGGGACGTCTCCGCCTGCTGGGGCTGGTTGATCGCACCCGGGGTTGTCGCACGTGGCATGGAACTTCTCCTTCTGGTCGTGAGCATGAGTCACCGTCACACAAGATGCGCGAGGGGCCGCTCGACTGCGCCCTAATAGTCCCTATACAAACGACCCTTTTGGGCTCAACCCACCGAGGGTCACCCGGATGGCCCCGCAGTCGGACCGCGGAGCCCGTGTGCCACCGCGGCCCGGCCGGGGCGAACGCACTCCGGCCGGACCGCGGCATCACTTGGCGTCGAATCAGATCTCGTCGACGGACCACCAGTTCTTCGCGATGTTGGTGTCGGCCTCCAGGACGACGACCTGGTTCAGGTCAACCTCGTAAGGCGCGAGCACCTGCCCCGACGAGACCGACTTGATCTTGTAGGTGTCGTCCGTCACCCGGTGCTTGAGTGACCAGAGGAACTCCAGGCTGGTGCTGCAGGTGCCCTGGGACAGGAAGGTCTCACCCTCGAAGTTGCCACCGGGCTTGAGGCACTTGCCCGTCCTGATGTTGCGGATCACGTTGTAGCCGTCCGTGGTGAACTCCACCCGCCACAGGTCCGCGCCCCGAGTGTCGGAGGGATCCCACGCATACACTGCGATGCCGTCGTTGGAGTTCGCGCCGTAGTCCTGCGGCATCAGGCTTCCGCCGGTGAGGTTGTTCGTGATCCGGACGACGGGCGCGGCCGCACTCGCGGTACCGGCACCCACCCCGCCCAACAAGGCCGTGAGCAGCCCGAGGACGAGCACCATCCGGTTCAGGACACGTTGCATGACAGACCTCTTTCTCATGGGGATCGACAACTCCCGCTCGCGCAGTCGCCGCGTCCGTCCGGCCGGGAGGCAGGACGGACGCAGGCCTGGGACAGACGGGGAAAATCGGCGGGGAAATCGGATCGCGCCGGCCACGGCGACCGCGGCCCGGCGGGCGAAGGCCCCGGGCCCAGGCCGGCGCCAGCCCGCGACCCCGACCACACATGGTCGGCACCGCGGGGAACTCCGCGCGGAAGACTCCTTCGGATCGGCACACCCCCGCGGACACGCAACCGGAGCGCGCGGCCCCGCAGGAGTACGCCAGGCCTACGGCATCCGGAGGAAATCCCGAACGCACAACAGATCCATACGCATCCGAACCACATCGCCGTGACAAGGAATACCGCCCCTTCGGCGACCGACCGCGCATTGTCACCCTCCCGGCGCGTTTCCCGCCCGACGACGGCTCTCGCACGCCACCTGGCACAGCGGCGGCTGCAGCATCAGCGGCCGGCGCCGCACCAGCCAGCCGGCCGGCCGCGCCCGGTCCGGCACCGGGGCCGTCCTCGGCGGACCGGCGAAAACAGGGGCAGCCGGTACGACTTCTCCCCCACCGGGGTGACCCGCAGCACTGACGGTTGGTAACAACCCATCCCGGATCGGTAAGAAGGCTCACGAACGAACCCGTTTCGACAAAGGAGCAGCCGGTGCGGATGACGGCCATGGCCCGGGCAGTACTCACCACGACAGCCGCGGCAGCCCTGCTCGCGGGAACCGCCGCCCCCGCCGGTGCCGCACCGGTACACGCCGCAGACCGGGCTCTCGCATCCTCCGCCGTCGCCGGGCACCGGGAGGTTGGACAGGTCGTCACCGCACCGCTGCGGGACGCGATCGAGGAGCTCACCGTGGCCGAGGAGAGCCGCGCCGGATATGTACGGACCGCGTTCAAGCACTGGGTGGACGCCGACCACGACGGATGCAACACCCGCAAGGAGGTCATCCTCCGGGAAGCCGTCGAGGCGCCCGAGGTCGGCCCGGGCTGCACCCTGACCGGTGGCCGGTGGTACTCGATCTACGACGGGGTGACGGTCACCGACGCCTCCGCCCTTGACGTCGACCACGTGGTCCCCCTCGCCGAGGCCTGGGACAGCGGCGCCTCCGCCTGGACCGCGGCCGAGCGCCAGGCCTACGCCAACGACCTGGACGAGCCCCGCGACCTGGTCGCCGTCACCGCCCGCTCGAACCGGCAGAAGGCCGACAAGGACATCGCCGAGTGGCGCCCGATCGAAGCCGAGAAGTGCGACTACGTCGCCCGCTGGACCGTCTCCAAAACCCGCTGGGGCCAGACTGTCGACACCACCGAGAAGAACGTCCTACGCGACCTCGCCGCAACCTGCCCCAACGAGACCCTGACCATCAGTCTCGCCCGCTGAGCGCCGTACCCCGCACCGCAGCGCCGCCCATGACAGATCCAGCCGCCGTCTCTCAGCCCGGGGCGGCTGCCCCGACACTCCCTAATCCGGGCCGAGGCGAGGCCGAAGTCCTCCCGTGACGACCAGGTGGCCTGTGGCCCTCGCGCGGTTGTGAGGTACGGACGGCAGGACACGAGGTCCGAGTAGGAACGGAACGGAAAACCGGCGTTGCTGTCACACCTTTGACGGGTGGGGCTTGGCCCGGACTGTGCGACATCCCGTGAGTTCCCTGCGAGCTCGGAGGATGTCGCACATCAGGCCGAGTCCCGTCGTCTCTCGTACTGCCTTGATGATGGCGACCTTGTTTGCTGCGCGCCCCCCATCAGCACGGCGCTGCTTCTGGCCGTGCTACCGGCAGCCGCGCCCGACGCCGAACGGATCACCGAACAGGTCCTCGCCCGTCCAGACGTCGAGTTCGGGCTTCCCGGCACTGCGGCAAAGGAACTCACCGCGCTCCACCAGCGCGGCAAGCTCCACCACCTCAACGACCACCGGCCCTACCGGCGGCCGGCGAGCCGGCCGTCCAGCGTTCCGCCCGCGAGCGCGGCCAGCTGATCGGGGTCGGCCAGCTCGGTCAGCCCGTGCACCGCGGCGTCCATCCGGTCCGGACTGTCCATCGTCGCCACCCACGTCACCATCTGCCCCTCCAACTCCGGGAAGTGCCCGACGTGGTGGACGCGGCCCTGCTCGTACAGCTGCGCCACCGGCTCGGCCCGAAGCCGCTTGCCGACCTTCGCGGTCACCTCCAGCAGCATCGGCATCAGCACACCGCGGGTCTTGCCCTCCCGCGCCAGCTGCTCCCACGCCTGCCGGACGATCTGCTTGGCCATCGCCCCGCCGTAGTTGCTCTCCACCACGATGGCGTCGGCCCGCAGGTCGAGTGCGAGTTGGCATGCTCGTAGGCCCCAGTCGTTGGGGCCGAGGGTGCCCGACTCGTCAGCGAGGACGTACAGGTGCTCGTCGAACCCTGCTCCCAGGCCGATGATGCCCGTCTCGTCGTTGACCTCGGAGTCGCCGCCGGACGGGTCGACGGCGACGACGATCCGGGCCATCTCCAGGCCGCCGAACTGCACGGGGGTGACGCGGGCGGCGTCGATCCACCCGCGCTTCCACACCCCGCCTTCCTGCGGGCGGGGCTTCTGCATGTACAGGGACCACCACACCCGCTCGCCGACGGCGCGCCGGATCGCCGTGAGGGCCTTGCGCCCGTAGCGGGCAGGCCACAGCGGCTCGCCGGCCTTCCGGCCGAGGGCGTCGCCCGTGCTGTCCGCGATGGCGGGCAGGTCGATGATCGTCCAGTCGGAGGCGGTCTCTCCCGCGAGGATGCGCCCGGCGAGGTCGTCTTCGTCCCAGCGCGTCTGGATGACGATGACGCTGCCGTCCGGCTCGATGCGGGTCAGGAGGACGGCCTGCCACCATTCCCACAACCTGCGTCGCATGGTGGGTGATTGGGCGTCCGCAGCGTCCTTGATCGGGTCGTCGATGATCGCGAGATGGGCGCCTTTTCCGGTGAGGCCGCCGCCGACACCGGCTGCGAACAGGCCGCCCTCCTTCGAGAGGATGTCGAACCTGTTCGCGGCCTTGCTGCCCGGGTGGAGGTGCAGGCCGAGCTGGTCGCCCCACGTGGTGATGGCGTCCCTGATCCACCGGCCGTGATCGTCAGCCAGGTCGGAGGAGTACGAAGCGATCATTACCCGGTGGTCCGGGCGCTGGAGCAGGTACCACAGCGGCGCCCACCGCGCGGCTCGCCGGGACTTGCCGTGCCGGGGCGGCATCGTCAGCAGCAGGCGAATCGTCTCTCCTGCCGCAATCCTGCGGAACGCCTGGTCGATCAGGTCCAGGTGGGCCGCCTGCATCTCCCGGCCGTCGGTGAGCAGCGCGGCCAACGACCCGGGCGAGTGCCGCATCGCCATGTCCCGCTCGGCATCGGCGAGTTGTGCACGGAGCTTCGGTGATGCCCGGTTGGCAATCTCGCGACGCCGATCGGCCGGCAGCCGCCGATACTGCTCGACCAGGTCGGCCTGCGCGCTCACTCCCGACCCCCGCTGCCGGCCGGGTCGGTGATCGCGATCAGCGCCGCCAGCTCGTCGGCGGTGGTGTCCACCTCGATCGGGCCACCCCCCTGCCCGGTGATCTCCGTCCGCGCTGGCTGGTCCAGGCCCAGCAGGCGGGCACGGCGCTCCATGATCCGCAGCGCCCGGTCGATCGCCAACAGATCGCCGTCTCGGACCGCCCTCCTGTAGGCGACCATGAACATGCGGTCAAGGCGTGCGTCTTCCAGGGCCCGCAGTTCCTCGACAGAGGCGAGGGCGGCGTCGAGCCGGTGGTCGAGTGCGTCGGCGACGTCCCGGTTCACGGACCGGATGAGGGTCGTGTCGTCGGGCGCCGGGCGACGGCGCGCGTACAGCTCGTGCCCGTACCCGAACGGGTACGCCAACTTGTCGGAGTTGACGGCGGGGTCCGCTGCCAGCTTCCGGCCGACGGTCAACGGGTCGGCACCGGCGAGGCGCAGCTCGACGGCGTCGGCCCGTCGGCGGGCGATGGCGGCGCGCTGCACCCGGGTGGGGCGGGGCATGGGCGAGGGTCCTCCATGGTGCGCCCCCGCGCCACCACCCATGATCCCGTACCGTGCCGACATGATCACCATCGGGCAACCAGTGAGGCGCTGACCTCACGTGCGGCGGCTTCCCGTCGATGGTCCTGACGTCCTTCGGGCGCCAGGGCCGGACGGGGCGGTGCGGCGTGCACCGGGTGGAGTGGGGGTAGCCGCCCAGTCATGACAGGTGTGGTGGAGGCGGGACTGTGGGGTCTGGTGGCGGGTGCGGCGCTTCTGGCGGGCGCGGCGGTGGGGTTCGGGGTGCGGGTGCCGCAGTGGGTGATCGCGTCGGTGATGGCCTTCGGCGCGGGGGTGCTGCTTTCGGCGGTGTCGTTCGAGTTGCTGGGTGAGGCATACGAGGAGGCCGGCCTGGGGCCGGCCGTGGTGGGGACGTTGGCGGGCGCGGCGGCGTACACGGTGGGCAACGTGGTGCTGGCGCGGCGGGGCGCCAGGCACCGCAAGCGGTCCGGGAACGGCCCGTCGCAGCCTTCCGAGAGCGAGCAGCAGGGGTCGGGAACGGCGTTGGCGCTGGGTGCGCTGCTGGACGGAGTGCCGGAGTCAGCGGTGATCGGGGTCGGCCTGCTGCAGGGCGGTGCGGTCAGCATGGTGACGGTGGTGGCGGTGTTCCTCAGCAACATCCCTGAGGGGCTCTCCAGCGCGGCGGGCATGCGGGCGGCCGGCCGCAGCAGGCGCTACGTGTTCACGGTCTGGGGCTTGATCACGGTGGTCAGCGGCGTGTCGGCGGTGCTCGGCTACCTGCTGCTGGGCGGGGCGCCGGCGGCCGTGGTGGCGGGGGTGACGGCCGTGGCGGCCGGGGCGATCGTGGCGATGATCGCCGACACGATGATCCCCGAGGCGTTCGAGGACGCGCACCTAGCGATCGGCCTGATCGTCGTGTGCGGATTCCTGTTGTCCTTCGCCCTGTCCCACGCCTGATCCTGCACACCGCTCTCCCCAGGAGACCGTGCAGCCTCCTTCGCCTTCGCCCTCGGCACTGCCCTGGACGGGTGCGCGTGGCGCAGCGTGCCCGTGAACCCCAGGCCAACTAGAGGCGCCTCTCCCGCACCCGTGCGGCCGCCGAGCCGATACCGGCCCAGACGCCCGATGGTGCCCCTTCGGCGCACCACCATGGCCGACTGCGGGCCGGGACATGCCAACACCATCCCGCCGACCAGGCGGGGCCTTGCATCCCTGGGGGTCTGACGTGCTTCACGTCCTGCCTTCGCTCGAATCCGATGACAACGCGTGGAAGGTGCTCACGCTGGTCCTGAGCCTCCTGCTGGAGTTGGTGCGCCAGACGCGGGCCCAGCGGAAGGCGCGGCCCGACCAGCCGCAGCCCGAAACCGCGGCGCCCGCTCCCCTCTACCCGTCCCGGCGCGTCGGCGAGTTGCACCGTGCCGCGGCACCGCGTCGGCGGATGGCACCGGCCAGCGGCCGGCTCGTCGCCGAGGCGCGCGTGATCGCGCAGGCCCGACGCTCACCCGCGCACCAGGGCCGGACGGTGAACCGGCGCCGCCCGGGCAATCGCCGGTCGTAGTCGTCCGTGGCCAACCGAGCGGCCTGGCACCAACAGGCGCCGGGCCGCTCGGCGTGCGAGTAGCACAGCGAGCCCGCAGGATGCGGGCTTCGTGCTTCCCGCCGGCTATCCGCTTCGACGCGATACCGTTCGAGCGCCACCGAATGCAGCTAAGGTCTGCCGGGTGCCCATCCCGCCCCATGAGCAGCAGACCGTCGACGTCGAGAGGAAGTCGAGGCGATGCGGCCCGGCTTCTTCCTCGAACAAGTCACACGCTGCCCGGTGGACAGGCACCCGTGTCCCGACGAGCACGAGATAGACCTACGCATCGCGCAGGAAAGCGGCCCACCCCGCGACCGGTAGTGGAGGGACTGTGCACCCGGTCGCCCGCCGGCCACCCGGTCTGAGAGCCGGAGAACCGGCTGTGCGGAACACGAAGTGAACGCATTGGGAAAGCAGACACTCCCCCACAGTGCAACGACGACATCCGGCCGCGCTGCGGAGAACACCAGCGGAGGAACCACCTGGCAGTCGTCCGCCGATCCGCGCCCAGCCGACCAAGCCGGCCTTCGGAACTGCGCCCGCCCCCGAGGTGCGCGTGATCGTGCACGCTCGGCGCTCGCCCGCGCCGGAGGGCCGGACGGTGAGCCGCCGACGCCCAGGCAACCGCAGGTCTTAGCCGGCCCGTATCAACCGGACGGTCCAGCGCCAGTGGGTACTGGACCGCTCGGCGTCCACCTATCCCCAGCTGGGGCCTCACCCCGTATCCACCGGCGCGACGCTACTGCTCCGGTGCATCGTCAACTGGCTTTCAGCGTCAGCCAGTCAGACAATCACATACCGGGGCCACCGGATGCACCCGCGTTGAGCTGCTCATTCGGCGCGGCAGCTGGAGGCGACTACGATGACCGCTGTGAGCACTCGCCCGCAGCAGCCGATTCCCGGCATCACCGCCGAGTCATATGTGCTGCGCGGCTGGGTACCGGTCGTCTCCAGCCCGCCTACGCCAACCCTCGGCTGGCATGAGAGACCGATGTTCATCGTCAGGCTCAACACGTGCGGGACGAGCGACGTGCTGGACGCAGTCCCCCAGCTCCGTTACTCAGTACCCATGACTGATGAGTACTGGGCCGAGGCCTGGCAGGAGAGCGACGAGGTGTGGCATTACAGCGCCACGCTGTTCGAACACCTCGACTCGACGTACGACTTCGTCACATACTTCGGCCACGGTGACACTACCGCTAGTGCGAGCCTGACATTCGATCTGATTCAGACCATCGCGTCCGAGGGTCTGGACACTGCGGCGCTGGCCACGGGCCGCGACGAGACCGCGTTCATGGACGCCGTTCTGCGCGCCGGACAGCTAAACCGGCCGGCCCCACCGCAGCCGTCCGCCCCGTTCGCGCCAAACGGGCTCGACGACGTGACGGTCATCGACTTCCTTGGCAGCCCTTGGCGCTCATACAACGCCGCCAGCTTCCGTCGGCGACTGCAACTGGTTTGGTACGGCTTCGAGTTCCTGCGCACCCGCGATCACCAACAACCGCAGCCGCAGGATTCGCCTGGACATTTCTGCGGCCCTGAGACTGAACCATTGGCGGTCGCCTGCGGTATCACCAGGATGACCGTACCGATCACTCCGGGGGCACCGCCGTCTGCGGCGACCTCCCGCTCAACTCAACCTGCGGCCATGGCTCGGGTTGCCGTCCTGAGTGTCCAGGCCGGATCCGAGCGGGTGGATTCGCCCCACTGCTCCGGCCTGTCACGGCTGGCCCTGGCCGTCTAACGCGCCCGGGTTCCAGTCGGACGCCGAGCGGGTGACATGTCCTCGTTCCCGTCACTCTGGAGATCCACATCATGCTGCACGCTCTCGGCGAGGAGTTCGCCGTCAAGTTGATCGTTTTCGCGATCGTGGGGGGCCTGGAGGTCACCCTCCAGCTCGTGATCCACCACCGTCTCCGTACGCAGGAGGAGCGGAAGGCCGTCGTCGTGCCGTTCCGGAGTCGGCGCCTGGGTGAGCTTCGTCGGGCGGCCGAGCGCCGCCGCACTGCAGGCGGCCGCCTCCCGGCTTCGGTGCGACCGGAGGTGCGGGTCGTCGCGCAGTCCAGGCGTCCCCTCTCCCGGCGGGTGAACCGGCGGCGCCCGGGCGCGCGTCGCTCATAGCCGCCGATCAGAAGGCCCGGCTGCCTGTGAGGCGGCCGGGCCATCGCGGCGGCAACGCTGTTGTGGGGGCGGCCGCCGGCAGTCCGGCACCCACCTCCCGGGCAAGATCCGATGCTGACCGCGGGTAGCTGTCCAGATTGAGATCGGCAGCCCGCCCTCCACAGACCAACCAGAGGACGAGGTATACACACCGGGCGAGACGTGGTGGCCGTGAGGTCTGGGCACCACTGGGCCCCTGGGCGTGAGTGAAGTAGCCGCCCGCGAACCCAGTGCCCCGGGCGTGCCACCACCGGCGATAGCGAAATCACCGCGCTGCAACCCCGAAAGCCGATCCAGTCCGAGCCGCGCCGACGCGGCTGCCAGAAACCAGGCCACCACCGACGCTCGACCGAGACACCGACAACTGGCCTGCGGACGCCCGTCGTAACCGACGCCGACGCCAACCGTACAGACGGCCGCACTGTGAAGAAGCGGCTCGTGATCATCTGTTGCCGGTGTGTTGCCGTGTGCGCCAAGAGGGTGATGCACGAGGTGCAACACCCGATCGGTGGTCCATGCTGTTTCAACTCGGCCGACAGATGCCGGGATTGATGCGGCGGGTCCCAAGCCGTCGCGGTTGTGGAGGTTTGCGTGCGGCGCTCGCTGCTGTCAGTCCGGTCGGCCCTCGTGCTGACCCTGGCACTACTGGTCGGTATCGGTGCGGGGGTTCTGTCCGCTCTGGCGCACACCGCTCCCGCGCAGTGCGTCCTGTACGGCGTCGGCGCCTTCGGGGTGGCAGTACCGTTCTTCGACCACCTGGTCGGCAGCCACACCGAAACCGGGGAGGACCCCGACTCGTCGTCGTGAGAGCGGCCTTCCGCCCGGGATCCGCGCCGCACAGCGCGCTTCCCGGGCGGAGGGTCCGGACCAGAAGGAGCGCACAGACGATGTCGGACTACCTTGAGCCCGGGGGGGCACGGATGGCAGGGCTGCAGCCTCTCGACAAGGACCTCAACAGCGAGTGCCGGGCTTTAGCTGAGGCCCTGCGCCAGCAGTTCGAGGCACTGGGAGTGTCGGCGCGCCGTTACGCGACGCGACGCTTCATCAACCCGGGCACGCTCTCACGCTACCTCGCCGGAAGCCGGGTCCCGCCGTGGAAGTTCGTCCAGGATCTGCTAATCGACGTGGCCGAGGAGCGCGGAATGCCGGCCACCGCCGAGGCGATCGACGTCGTGCGTAGCCTGCATCGCGCGGCGCAACGCACGTCCGCCTCGATGTCGAAGGCAGTAGCCCAGTTGCAGCTCCAGTTGGTGGATGCCGATCGGGAGGCGCGCCGCTCCTCGGCGCGCAAGGATGTCCTGGACGACGCACTGGTGGAGCGCAACCAGCGGATCGCGGACCTGCAGGTCCGCCTGAACCTCCAGAGCGTCAGCGCAGACGAAGTGGACGTGGAGACGGCCCTGGCCGAGCGGGACCGGCTGGCGGCGGAGGTCACCAGGCTGCGGGCGCAGCTCAGCGAGGCGCAGGCTCGGATAACGCAGGCGGAGGTGCGCTGCGAGTTGCTGGAGCGCCAGCTGGCCCTCGTGGAGGTCCTGCGCGGTAAGGACCCGGGGGAGGATGTCTTCCCGGCCGTCGACAGTGTGCGCCACCTGTTGCCCGCCGACATCCGACCGAAGGTCCTGCTGGTGGACGATCAGCCCTCCAACCTGCTGGCCCTCACAAGCGTGCTGGACGTACCTGACCAGGAACTAGTCACGGCCTCCTCAGGCCACGAAGCCCTCAAGAAACTGCTGCAGCACGAGGACTTCGCGGTCATCATCCTCGACGTCCAGATGCCCGATATGGACGGCTATGAGACCGCCGGCCACATCAAGCGCCGCGCCAAGTCACGCAACATCCCGATCATTTTCCTCACCGCCATCGGCAACGACCCGGACTACTCGATGCGCGGCTACTCCGTCGGCGCCGTCGACTTCATCGTCAAGCCCTTCGACCCGTGGGCGTTGCGTGCCAAGGTGACGGTGTTCGTGGAGCTCTACCTGGAGCGGCGCCTGTACCGCACCTCAAAACCGTTTCTCCAGATCACCGCTGGTCCCGGCTAACCGAGGAGGTCAGTCGACCGTCCAGCCGCAGCGACGGCAAGGTGACGCCCAGACCAACGAGCCCACTGCCCCCTACCCATCCCGGCGCGTCGGCGAGCCCGGGTGACTACTGCGCGGGTCAAGCAGTGAACACCCGGGGAAGCAGGGGCTCCCCCCTGGCCAACGACGGCACGCTTCGCCGGGCACGGCGCCCGGGATCAGCCGCCGAAGAACCCACCGATCAGCTCACCGAGGAGGCGGGCGCTGATCCTCGCCGTGCCCAGCCGACTCGGCCGATCTTCGAGGTCGCGCCGCTGGCGGACGACGGGCAGCCGGACCCTGCTGCGGCCGGTCCGCCGCGGTGTCCTGACACGCGATGCGATCCTCATGGTGATCACTCTTCCGGAACGGGCCGCCGAGCTGCGACCGATGGAGTGCACTGTGCCGGACCACCGAGTGGGAGCGGGAAACTCATCACCGCCCTGTGGATAAGTCGGGGTCCATGGCGGCGGGTCACCCATACGGTCCACCCCCGGCATCGACTCCGGGTGGTCGACGCAGCGGATGCCGGCGCGTGCCGCGCCACCGCGTAATCCGGTTGCCCGCGCGCACGGCCGTGCCGCAGAGTAGACGCATCAGTCCGGTACCAGCACGGAGAGGAACGCGCGTCATGAGCAGCAGCCAGTCGTATCAGCGTTCTTCGAGCTCTCAGCAGAACCAGGGGTATCCCTCCCAGCGGTAGACCGGCACCGACTGTGCCTGGCCGCCCCGGGGGACTTCCCCGCCAGGGCGGCCTTTCTCGTTGTCGCCCCACAGTGCCGGATGGTGCAACTGGCAGCACGCCTGATTTTGAATCAGGAGACTCGGGGTTCGAATCCTCGTCCGGCAGCGCAGCACCCGGAGAGTTGGCCGAGTGGTAAGGCAGCGGCTTGCTAAGCCGTAGTCGGGTGAAAGCCCGCGCGCGTTCGATCCGCGCACTCTCCGCGCAACGCACAGCAGTTCACTGGAGGAGCCAGCCGACAGGAGGCGCCGGCCGCGGTCTCGAAAAACCGTTGGGTGCGCGAGCACCCGCGTGGGTTCGCCCCCACTTCCTCCACCAAGGGCGAGCTGGGCACTGGAGAGCCCAAGGGCCTGTAAAGCCCTCGCTTCGGCTGTGCCGGTTCGACTCCGGCCTCGCCCACCAGCATCAGATCTTCCCGCCACCTGTGAACACCGTCTTCGATACGGTGACAGCCATGACCGATACCTTCGCATCGCCCGCCGACGCTGCCGACACGATCGCCGAGCAGGCCGCCCAACTGCGACTGGAAGCCCACCGGGACGCACACGTCGCCGCCGAGTTCGGCGGCACCACCAACATCGGTGCGGAGATGGAACATCTCCTGAAGGCAAACCGCGACGACGCCCTCGTGGAATGCCTGAGCTACGTGCTGGGCTCCGACGAGGCCGCCGCCGACACCTACATCGCGCGCTGGGCAGCCGCGAACGGGGCCGACCTGGATATGGCAGCCATCCGGGTCAAGGACATGCCGACCGCCAACCAGATCAATCGACAGCGCGCCGAAGCCAAGGTCCTCGATGCCTTGCGCGAAGCAGGCACTGCCGGGCTCTCCAAAAAGGAGTTGCTCCCCCTGCTCGCCCAGCTCGGCTGGCGCGAGGAGGAGCGGTGGATCATGAACGCGCTCAGGGAGGGCACCGTGGTCGAGCAGAGGCAGGGGCGCGGTACTCACTACGTCTACAACGCCCCCATCGCTCCCCTTCCTGTCAACTCGGCTGAAGCCCCAATACGGCGGTGAGCAAGGTGTCCTTGTCGTGGGCGTCCAGGAGCGCGGTCTTGATCTCGGGGGCACCAGGTTCAGCGCGCTGACGGCCTCGGCGCCGGCGAGGCGCAGCTCGACGGCGTCGGACCGCCGGCGGGCGATGGCAGCCTGCTGCCGGGTGAAACGAGATATGGACGAGGCCCTCGACGGTACGCCCTCGCGCCGACACTCATGGCTCGGCACCTAGCTGGCGCAACAGGGCCCGGGCCCTTATTACCCGCAAAAGGTTCGCTGAGCCAACTGTCACCGCCCCTTGAGCCAGTCGACAGCGCATGCGACAGCTAGGCCGCCGATACCACTAGCGGCCCCTCGGAGCAGTCCTTCGAAAGCTGGCCGCAGCATGGCCCGCATCCTAGCCCTCGCCCAGACCCAGCTATCTCGTCGGCCGCCAACCGTGCGCGCCCCACCACATTCTCGCTTGTGCTGCACCTGCAGGTCGTGGTCCATCGTTCGTCCTCTCGGTCGGTTGATGACTCCACATTCGCGAGCAGCCCACCCGTTGCGCCTGCAGCAACATGTTGACATCAGAGCGCAACACCCACCCTGTCGACCCACTGCCCCAGCGCCGGCGCGCGCCTTCCACTTGGCGTACCAGGCAGAAGCACTTCGACACACCTCGGATTCACGGTAGAAAGAGGAATGACCTTCCCTGAGTCGCTTCCGAGCGCCGACGAGCTTTCAAGCCCAGATCCAGGCCTAACAGCCGCCCTTGGGGGCCTCTTCGCTGAACTTGGCTACTCACAACGCGAGTTCAGCAAGCGCGTTCCAATGGACCACAGCGGTGTCAGTCGATACTTGAACGGCAGTCGGATCCCCCCAGCGTTCTTCATCGAGGCTCTGCTGAACCAAGTAGAGGCAGCACGCGGCGTGCAGGTCAGTGAGGACGAGCGAAACCGAATCAGGGGCCTACATGAACAGGCCTTCGAGGTGAACGGCGCTTGGGGGGCACTCGCCCAGATGGAACGACGGAACCGGCATGACGCCGAACGCCGGGCCCAGCAAGCCGAAACACGGGCACAGGCGCTCGAGTCCTTCCACCTTGCCCGCCGGTGGGGCCCCAACTGGTGCACATTCGTCGAGGACCGGCAAAAGCACGCTTGGCAGCCACCCCAGATCAACCGACTCGACATCGTCAGCGCACGTGTGATCGGCTGCCTCGCCGATCCCACCTCGGCGCAAGCGCATCGAACAACTGGGGTCGTGGTTGCTCCGCTCCAGTCAGGCAAGACGACCGTCGGCGTAGGCATCGTCGCTCGGGCTCTCGACGCCGGATTCCGCCTGGTGATCGTCTTCCATGGCATGCACAACCAACTGCGCAGCCAGACCCAGCATCGACTGGAGGCAGGCCTAGTCGGTCGAGGTACCCGAGATCTCACCCAGGAGGACCGTTCTCACCTCCAGTTCATGACGAGTACGGAAACGGACTATGTTCAAACTCCACTCCCTCGCCTGATGTTCGAGAAGGAAGATCCCAACCTCCCTCTGTTCGACCCGGTCAACCTTCATTCCGCGACGCCACGAGTGGCTGTCATGAAGCAGAACATGGTAGTCCTCACCCGGTTGCTCACGGACCTCCGATCGGCCGAGGCCGAACTGTCGGAGGTACCAGCCCTTCTCGTAGACCTGGAGCCACCACGGCGGTCAGCCAAGCAGGCAGGGGTCGGTCAGCTGCTGGACGCGGTCGTGGAGCTCTTGCCTCGTGCTCAGCTGATCCGATTCGAGGAGCTTCCTCCACTTCCAGAGGCAGACCACACCTCGCTCTGGCGCGGCACTCCGGACTTCGCCGTACTCGCATACCCGCGCGCATGTCCCTAGGAGCTCGTAACAGGATCATGTGCCCGGGGATCGGACAGGCTGGGTAGGCCGGTTGAGGGTAGGGCCTGGCATCCTCATGCAGATGAGCGAGACAAACGAGCGCCGGGACGTCCCGAAGGACCATTGGGTGTTCGGCCTGGAGGAGATCCCCGCCTCTGACAGGGGTGCCGTCTGAAGGATGGCCGCCGGGCCGGAAAAGGCAGCGACGTCTACGCCGGGCTGCCCTTGTACTGGATTGCTAGACCAGGCAGACCTTTGCTGACCGACCTGGCCGACTTCATCCAGCACGCGACAGTCACTCACTCGCGTCGCCCCGGGCCCCGTGACCGCCCACAGGTGCTCGGCGTTACGAAACCCCTTGATTCGCGGGGTCGCGCCCGGTTCGCAAGTGGCCTGCAGAGAAGGCGAGTTTGACCACTGCTCGGTGTTCTGGAAGGGTGGCTCACGAAGGCACCCCTATGCCTGGACAGCCCCCGTCGCGTCGGCGGGGTTTTTTGCTGCCTGCCCTTGGCCTCCACTCACACGAGTGGGGGCCTTTTCGTTTCCGGAGGAACACGTGAAACTGGATCCCGTGGTCGGCGGCGCATTGGTCGCCGGCCTCGCCTGGCTCCTCACCGTCGCCGCGCTGGTGCTCCTGACGGGTTTCGTCGCCCGGCTCACCGTCAGCAAGGCGCGGCCCAGCGAGTTGCCCCAAGTCATCGAGCAGCTGCGCTTGTTCGCACAGGGACTGGAAGGCTTTCTGCCGCCGCTCATGCGGCGGCACCATCGGACGACCGGAAGGTGGACGGAAGCGGGGAAGGATGCTAATTCGGCGGCGACCAGGAAGCGCGGGGAACGATGAGAAGACGGTCCCGGGAGCTCCATGACCCAACCACGCGGGCGGCGGGAGTTGAGGATGTCGATGTACCGCAAGCTGTGAGCCGTGAGCTTCAGCTCATCGCCCGAGCCGTCCAGCTCGACGGCTGTCATCGCACGACGATCTCGCGGCTCCAGGACGGTGAAGGCGAAGCTGGCGACTTCTGGCGCGCGGTGGGACACGCCTTGGTGATCCTTCACGATCCCGTTGCACAGCGGGAGGTGAGGGCACTTGCGGGTTCGCGTTTCCCTGAACTCCGTCGACTGTGGAAGGAGACGGAATTTCGCCTCCTTGGGTCGTGCGCCCACTGCCAGCGCAGGGTACTGGAGCCCGACCGCGGGCCCGGCGGCCGACCACGCCAGTACTGCTCCAGCCCCTGCCGGCAGGCCGCCTACCGCGCTCGCAAACTGAAGGCTCAGTCGGAGGAAGCGCAGCCGGGTCACGAACGCTAAGGCGGGCGGGCTCACTGGAGGTGTGCTGCTGAAGCGGCCCCAGAATCCGGCCAGGCCCGGTGGGTCAGCCCAAGGAATTACTTGGGCTGACCCACCGGGCCTGGTCATCTGTAGCTCGCTTCAGCACGTCCTCAAGCCGCACCTCTCCTTCAAGGGCACGGAGGCTCAGCGGCAGCCGCCCCGGGATACGCAGACGGCGCCCCAGGGCGGCCAACCCGACCTGCCGCCCCTTACGACGGTCGCAGGTTGATCGGTTCCGTGACGGCCGACTCGCCTTCGCCTTCAGTCGGTGCGGCCCGGCCGCCCCCGAACGGCAGCTGGCGCGCGGCGGCACGGGGCTTTGGCTCGACGCCGTCGTCTATGGAGCCCCGATTCGTGCGAGTCCCGTCACCTCGCTCCCCGAAGGGATTCCGCGCCGGCCTCGGGAGCAGTTCGACCTGACCGGACCCGGGGCGCAGCGTGGTGATGCGTGGTCGGTCGCCTTGGACGCTGGGGATGCCGCGGGCGTGGAGGTGGTGGGCGAACTGCCAGTTGCGGCAGGTCTGGTACACGGGGTCGTCGGCGTGCGGGCTGTCGGCCGGCACGTCGGCGTTGGTGAAGTCGATCGGGCGGATGCCGTCGAGGTGGACGGTGAGGTCCTTCACCTGGAGGTCCTGGGTGTGACCAGGGGCCGGCTCCAGGGCGAGATGGGGGTTGTCCTCCCAGCGGTAGGGGCGGGTGGTGACGCCGCAGAGGTACCAGGCGAGGGCGTGCGGGAACTCGTCGAGCTGGACTTCGACGTGGCGGGTGTCCTCGTTGAGGTGGCGGCTGTATCGGCCGTGGAGGGCGACGGCGCAGTGCCGGGTGAGATCGATCCCGGTGACGTATTTGAGCCACAGGTATCGGTACTTCCGGGCCCCGACAGCGACGGTGATTCTTGGCAACTTCGCTTCCTTGGTTCTGAGTTGGAACAATCCCTTCTAGGTAAATTCTATACTCAATCAGGAGGGCTACCTAATCGCCATCCCGCTCCCGGCAGGCCCGCATCAGCGCCTCGACCAGCGGCCGGTGCCGGTTGTGCCGGTACTCCCCCGGGTACTCCATGTTGAACTCGACCTCAAGCGCCGCCCTCCGCTGCGCCTCCGGCAGCACCTTCGGCTTCCGGCACACCGCGTAGATGTTCCCCCCGTTGGGATTCCCCCGGATCTCGACCTCCCCGAAGTACCGATCCATCAACTTGTGCAGGGAAGCCGGATCGTGGAACCTCTGCATCGTCCACACTCCGGCGCGGAACGACGCGGTGAAGCCGTCCTCGTCCAGGAACTCGATGCTGCGCCGATACCGGCCGTTGTTGCGGGCCTTCTTGCCGCTGACCCTGCGCTCGACCGATCCGAGGGATCGCGTCCCGGCGTAGAAGGTGCCGCCCTTCGCGAGCAGCGAGTTGCAGGCGATGACGACGGCCGCCTCGAACTCCAGGCTGGTGATGGAGTTGATCACCGAGTCCAGGACGACCACGTCGTACAAGCCGTTCGCGGGGATGTCCCGCTGGAGGTCGCGAATGTGGGAGACCGACGCGGCGACGTCGAGGGCGTTCTGCTTGCCGGCCGCCTTGACGTGCGGCTCGTACCAGTGGGCGTCGAAGCCCTGCGACTTGATCTGCTTGATGTAGGCCAGCTCGCCCGCACCGAAGTCCATGACCCGCTGGCCGGGGCGCAGCGCGGGCAGGACGTGCTGCTCGTACGTCGTGCTCTTGTTGGAGTCGCTGTCGTCGCCGCCCAGCCGGTGCATCTGACACCAGTGCTGGTTGTAGGCGCGGATGCCGAGCTGGGTGTAGTCGTAGACGCCGTAGTCGGCGTCGAGCCACACCGCCAGCTCGTCGGCTTCCTGCACGGACAGCCGGTAGCACAGCAGCGGCAGCTTCAGGTCGGAGACGACCACCGCGTAGTCGTTGTTGAGGATGACCCTGCCGGCGTGGTCAGCGACGACGGACCCCCAGGTGCCGTACCGGGTGACGAGGCGGCGGATCTCCGCCTGGATCGCCGGGTTGGAGCGGGACACCGCGGTCACGTCCTCGGGGGCGATCCACTCCCAGCCGTGCGCGTCCGGCCCGGACGCCGGAACCCGCACCTTCGAGCCGTCCGTCTCGATCGAGTTGTGCAACAGGTTGAACTGCACTTCGTCCTGGGTAGAGACGTGGCCGTCGAGGAGGATCGCCGGGGCATGGGTCTGTCCGATGGCCTTCAGGGACTTGGTCCGCTGGTGGCCTGCCACGAGGATGTGGTTGCCGTTGACGATGACGGGCTTGACGCACCCGAACAGGGCAAGGGACCGCTGGAGGCGGTCGAACGCCTCCCCTGTGAGGCGGCGCGGGTTGTACGGGGCGGGCTTGAGCTGCCCGATCGGGTAGGACTCGATGAACTCAGGCATCGGCCAGCTCCCGTTGTGCGTCGTGCTGGTCGAGGAGGTAGTGCGCGAAGCCCGTGTCGGTGCCCCTGCTGGTGTAGAAGGCGTCGTGGACGTTGTTCAGCCGCTCCACCTCCTCCTTGGTGATCTGCACGCGGGTGGTCCCCCACTGCACGAAGCCCCACTGCAGGTGCTCGTCGGCGAGCTTGTCGCCTTCGCGTTCGGTGGTCTCCGAGGCGAGCTGGGAGGGCAGTTCGATGGAGTCGAGGAGGTCGTCCAGGGCGTCCTGGTCGTAGCCGGTGCCGTCGAGGTCGGGCAGGCTGGAGAGGATGTCGCCGAGCAGCTCGGTGTCGTACCCGGCCAGGTCTGAGGTGCGATTGTCGACGATGACGATCCGAGCGGCGGCGTCGTCGTCCACGTCGACCCAGGTCACGGCGATCTGGTCCCAGCCGCGCTGGATGGCGGCGTCCCAGGTGTGGTTGCCGGCCAGGATCTCGGACGCGCGGCCGGTCAGGGTGCCCCGGTTGGCGACGATCGGCTTGAACTGGCCGTGCCACTTCAAGGACTCGGCTACGGAGTTCACATCGCCCCGCCGAGGGTTCTGGTGGTAGCGGGTCAGGTCGCCGATCGGGACGGCGAAGGGCAGGAGACCGTCAACGATCCGGTCAACGGGTTCGCGGTAGGGCACGGAAATGGTCCTTCGTAGGCCGATTCCCCGCGCCCCACGCGGCAACAGCCTAGACGACCCGCCCGGCGGTCTTCCGAGGTGTCGGCTCTCCCATCCCGCTGAGCAGGAGGTTTGACGAGAAGCGGCCGGGCCATCGAGACTGCTGCCGTGGCGGTCTGGTTGAACAAACCGCGCCCGCTCTCCCGATAACGTAGGGAGAGGACGCTCAGCGGCCTAAATGGTCCCAACCACGCCGGCGCGTGGTTCGATCATGTGGCTACCTCGCGCAGTAGGTGAGGTGAGCGCCCCGGCAGGGGCAGGTGGTTTCCACCGTGCGGTGAGGCGCCGATCGCGCGATCGACGCCTGTTGAACGAGACGATGCGCCGGCAGGGATCTCGGTTCGAACCTTGTCCGCTTACGCGGGAGGTCGAACCGGCCTGCCCTGCGCTGGATCGGCTCGACCTCCCGAAGGAGGTCCAGCATGGAACGTAAACCATTGGTTCGCGCGCTCGTCGCTGCTTGCATCTTCTTGGTCGGCCTGGTGGCCGGCCTCACCTCGGGTGCCCTGTCGCGTGCCAGCGGTACGCCCTGGCCCACAGCAGTACGCGACGGAGGTACGGCCTTCGGCACGACCATCGCGGTGGGCATCGCCGTGGCTCTCTTCTTCTACCAGGAGTAGCGCACCGGCGCGGGGCTGGTCGCTGCGCCGCCCGGCCGGATGGCGGGTCCGGCCGGGCGGGTTCGTAGCGGCGTTCTACTCGCCGCGGTCTTCGTCACGGGCCTGCTGGGGGGTGATCTCGCCTGCGCACAGGCGGCCGGCGATCTGCGCGCGGGTGTGGGGATCGGAGTAGCCGGAGACGATGAGCCGGGCCGCGGCGGCGAGCCGGCCTTCCAACTCCTCGACTCGTTCCCACAGCTGGTCGAGTTCGGGGTCGGTGATGTTGCTGGCGGTGGGCCGCGATGGCGCTGGCTGGTCGTTCACGTCGGTGCTCCGTTCCGCGAGGTCGAGTAGACGGTATCCGCTGCGCCGGGGGCGTCCGGCTGCGGTGGTCCCCGCCGGATGAAGTGTGTGAAGGAGTACTTCGCGGCGCCGGGCGGCACCGGGGCCGAGGGTTTCGATCTCGGCCCGGTTGCCGTAGACGGAGACGATCCGGATTCGGCGCTCCCCGTCGCCGGGATGGCACGCCTCGTAGACCTGCCCGGCGGTGACGGGGCCGGTCACCGGTTGTTGCAGCGGCACAGGCCGGAGGAGGGGTAGCACCAGGAGTCGCACGCCTTGCACCAGATTGCGCCGGGAACGGGCGGGGTGCGGTCGGGATCGGTGGTGTCAGCGTTCACGTGCTGGTCCTCTGCCGGTGGAAGTCGAGTGCTCGGAGGAGTTCCGCCCTGTGCTTCGCGGCGTCCGGGTCAGGCCAGCGGACGCTGTGCCGACGTGACCGGGGACGCGGCGGCGACGGGGCGGGGCGGTTCTGCTCGGCGAAGACCGCGCGCATCGGCCCGTACCGCTCCCGCATGAGCTGGGCGTACAGGTCGGGGTCCGCTGAGGCCGGGGCCTTGTAGTCGTCCATGGTGCTTCTTCCTGGGTGTGCGCGGGCCCGCCCGACGCGGAACGGAAGGGCGGGCCTGGTCGTGGGCTTCCCCTCCTGGCCTGCTCATGGGAGCGGGCCCGGTTCTGGCGGGTGGGGCGCGGGGGAGGTGCCGCCCGTCAGAACCGTGGAGGTGCAGCTGTCACGGCGCTGCCGCTGGCGGAAGTGGCTTATGGGGAGCCGTCTCCGTCAGCGACAAGCAGACCGTATCACTTATCTATCCACATGCTTCTTTGGCGCTTCTGCGGGCACCACCTCAGCGATGCACGCCTCAAACGGCGGGGTACCGAAATCGTCGTTGCCGTCGGTGCTGGGCAGGGCGAACAGGGTTTCCTGTCGGTCCACTTCCGGGCCGTACCAGGCGCTGGCGGGCATGTGCAGCCAGTTGGGCCGGGGCATGTCTCCTCCTCATGAGCTTGCTGGGCGGCCCCGTGCGGGGCCGCCCAGCGCGGATCAGGCAGCGGCGAGCTCGGCGAGCTCGGCGCCGTCAGTGTCCCCCACCCGCTCGGCGCCGTCGGCGGGCGCGTCAGCCTCGGCCTCCTTGGTGGCGATGATGATCTCGGCGAGTTCGGCGTCGATGGGGTCCTGGTCGGCGGTCAGGTCGGGCTGCACGGCCGCGTTGCTGACGACGATCTGCGCCGCGTCGGAGAACGCCTTGGCCTGCCTCACCTGGAACTTGGCGTCCTGGATGGACTTGGCGGCGCGCTCCAGCTGGTCGAGGCGGGCGCCCAGCTCGCCGCCGAGGGCGGCGGCCAGCTCCGTCACGGGGGTCCGGGCCAGCTCGTCGGCGAGGGCCCGTATGCCCTCGATGCGGTCGAGCTTGTTGCGCGTGGCCTTCTGGGTGGCGACGCGCTCCTTCTTCTCGTCGTCGCTCATCTCCTCGACGTCGAACATGGACGGCTGCCGCTGCTGCTCGCGAACCTGGTGGGCGAAGTGCAGCAGTTCGTTCTCGGTCATGTCCTCGGCGGCCCACTTCTTGAGCACGGACAACTGGTTCTCGGGCGTCAACTCGCTGATGCGGTGGGCGGCTCCGGTGCCGATGTTGCCGAGGGTGACGCGCTCCTGGACCTCGGGGATCAGGTCGAGCAGGGCCATGCGGACCTTGACGTACTTGCTGCTCTTGCCGTACCGCTTCGCGACGTCCTCGACGGTGAGCGGTGTGCCGTCGTCCTGGGTGTCCTCGTCGAGGATGCGCCGGAAGCCCCGGCCCTCCTCGATCGGCGTCATGTCGTGCCGGTTGACGTTCTCGGCCATTGCCCGGCCGAACGCCTTGATGTCGCTGGCGATCTCGACGATCTCGACCTTGATGGTGGTGTTGCCGGCCATTTCGTTGGCGCGGTAGCGGCGCTCGCCCATCACGATCTCGTAGTCGCCGTCAGCGCGCCTGCGGACCTCGATGGCGGTCATCAGGCCGTGCTCGATAATGGAGTCGCGCAGCTCGATCAGCTTCTCCGGGTCGAAATACTCGCGAGGCTGCGCCGCGTTGGGGTGGACCTTCGACATCTTCAGCGTCTTCGCCATGATCTTTTCTCCTGTGAGCGGGTTTCGGTGGGGGCCTCCCCCCTTCCTTGTAAGTAAATTCTATACTCATCTTGATGGCGGGTCAACACTGGAGGTTCCTTTCAAAAAAACGTCAGAATTTGCCTGCGCCACCGGCTCCGGTTAATGAAACCTGCCTGCGTAGTTACGTCGGCGGGCCGCACGACCGTACCCGGTAAATCGGGAAACGCCCCCCTGCCTTCGATACGGAGGCAAGTGGGCGTTGCATGCAAACTACATAGGCTCAATACGGCGGAGGCGCTGCGGGACCCACCGATCAGAATTCTTTCGGCGAATCCGCGCGCCGGCGGCGGATTTCACTCCCCGAGCCGGCTTCCCCCGCAGACGTCGGCGGGCTTAGCCTGCCCTCCCACAGCGCGAGGCAGAACGGCGAGGGCGCGTGCCGCGTCAGCGAAGTCGGCGAACGGACTGCCGCCATCGTCACCCCGCTCTACGCCGGCGCGGCGCATCTCCGCGAGCGCCTTGAGGACGCCCGCACTCGTGACCGCCATGCTAAAGACCCCCGGGTAGCATGAAGGTTCGCACCATGCACTGTGACGTGCGACGATCCCATGGGGAGCGGAGCTGCACGGCCCGGCCGACCGGGCGGGGAGCACTATCTGCCCCGGACTGCCCCGCGCGCCCGACAAGGGCGCCGCCACGGTCCATCGTCACGCCTACTCCCGGGGCATCACAGCCGGGGAAGCCGACCGCACGGAACCGGCCCCCGATCCGTCCCCGGGGGCCCACAGGTGACCGCCGGGCAACCGGCGGCAGGCACATAGCTTGCATCCGAACCAATGAAGCTGTCAAAATCCCGATATCCGCGAAGCGGGAGCGTGTGATACCTCCCACTGTTGGTGGCCGCCAACAACCCGGCGCAGGGGAGCGGCGCTCGCAGAAAGGATCTTTATGTCGGCCATTTATGAGCCACCTCCGGAAGGAAGCCTGGCTGCGAAGCTCGCCTTCCTCCGTGAACGTCTCACCTTCCGTGGCTCCAAGCCGCCGAGCACTCGCACCCTTGCGGCCCGCGCAAAGGACAACGACGGCAATTCGATCATTGACCACACAGTGATTCACGACACTCTCAGCGGGGCCAAATCCAACCCGCCGTGCCGTACGATTCTCGGGCTGGCCCAAGCCTTCGACTGCCCGCCTGCATACCTCCTCCCAGGGCCTCACGACCTGGAATCGCTGGAGGTGTACTACAGGCACGACGAGGTCAGAGAGGCGCTTCGCTTGATCGCTCCCCTCGGGGACTCGGGCGCCGACGGGCTGCTACAGGCGGCCCGCGCCCTGCGCGAGGTCCGAGGCATGGCCGTGCAGGACACGCCTGCCGCTCACCCTGAAGCCCCCGCGCGCCCGGAGACGAAGCGCCGCGGCCGGCTGTCACGGACCGAGGCCGCCGAGGCAAGTCGCCAGTCCATTTACTCCCTTTACGACTAGCGGCCCACACCCGATGTGTCGGCCCGTACGAATCAAGTGGTGATACGACGTGGACGCAGCGATCTTCAGCGTCACTGCCGGAGTGGCCTTGATCAGCACCCTGCTGTTCGGCGCCGCAGCGGTCCATGCAGGTGGTCCCGGAGGCCCGGGGCCGTGCCGGCACCTGCCCGGGAGCTTGGCCTTCGGCTCCGTCATGTCTGTGATCGCAAGCCTGTGCGCCGTACCCGCCATAGCGGAACTCGTCGAACAGGTGACCCGCATCGACAACGCCGGCCGCCTCGGCGCGCACCTGTGCGGGATCGGCCTGGCTGTCGGTTTGCGCTCCGCAATGACCGAGTGGACCCACGGGGTGGACTCCCGCAAGAACGCGGCACTACTACGGATCGCCGTGGCGGGTGCCGTGGCGTTCACCGCGTCCGCAATCTTCTACGTCGCCAACCGGAGCAGCCTCGACTTCACCAGCTCATTCGCCACTGACCGCGGCGTTGCCGCCTACCTCCTGGTGGTGTACCTCTACAGCCTGTGGGTGGGCGCCACCACTGCCATCGACGCCGGCACGCTCGCTGGCGCGAACCTGCGCAGCGCAGGGCACCGCACCCTCGGCCTCGGTCAGGCCCTTCTCGCCGCCGGCGGGGTGGCGTGTGTCATCTACGGCGCAGCCGGGACCGCGTTCGTCGCCGCCCAGCAGGTGTTCGGCCTGGCGTGGGACCCGGGGGTGGGAGAGAACCTGAGCAGCCTTTCCTCTGGCCTGTTCTTGCTGTGCTCGCTCTCCGGGCTTGCTGTGCTCGCTCTCCGGGCTAGCCATCAGCTCCCTCGCCCGCCCGCTGTTCTCCGCGCTGAAGCCATAACGGCCGCCTCCGGCCGGGCCTCCCGCGCCCTGCCGCTCACCCAGTCAGCACGATCGGCCCCGGAGGTGCCTCATTGCGCCACCACAGCACGACCCGGCCCGGCGTGATGCTGCGCGTGCCCTTCCCTGCCGGGTGGACGTCGATGCGGTGGAACATAAGGATCGCCAGGCTTCGCCGAGCCTCCGCGGAGGACGTGTTCCACCACTCGACCAGCTCGTCCACACTTCCGGCCACCGGGGCGGCCACCGCTTGTTCGGCCGAGCGGATGCGGCGCTTGAGCTGCCGCGTCTCGTCGGCCGCCTCGGCCTTCGCCTTCTTCAGGTCCTTGGCCTGGAGGTCCCGGCGGACCACCATCGCAGCCAGCTCCTGAATGGACGCCTCGATCTCGGTCACGCGAAGGCGGTCGGCGTCCAGCTGTCCGGCCAAGAGCTGGCGGGTCTTCTCCAGGTCGGCCTGCGTCGCGGGCAGCAGCAGGCGGGCAAGGATCTGCTCGCCGACGTGGTCTTCCAGGAGGCCCGCGTTGCAACGAACCCGGCCGCAGTTGCCGGGCCGGTCCTGGCGCGGCCCGTCCGGGCAGGAGTACCCGGGCTGGCCCGACGACGAACGCTGGCCGACAAGCGGAGTCCCGCACCGGCCGCACACGACGAGGTCGGCCGCGGTGAGCATGTAGTCGAAGTCCTCGGCGCGAGGCTTGGGCGGGCGCATCTCCAGCAGCGCCGCGAACAGCTCGGGCGTAATCATGGACGGGTGCCCGGCCGGAACCAGTTCCCCGGCCGCGTCCCTCTTCAACCCAGCGATGGCCGGGTTCGTCAGCAGCCGGCCTGCGGTCTGCGACGTGAAGCGGGAGCCGAGCGTTCCCACGAACCCGGCCTTGGTGAGGAACGCTGCCACGGCAGCGTCGTTCGCGCCGGCGGCGCTGAGGTGCGCGGCCTCAGCAGTGATCCCTGCTTCCTTCTCGTGCAGGGTCTCCCGGCTGGAATCAGCGAACCCGAACTGTCTCGGTGGCATCGGCTCCTACCCGTCAATACCGGCCGCCAACGTGATGGAGGACTTCCCATGATCTTCCATCACGTTGGCGGCGGAGTCATCGTTGCAAGGCAAGTCCATCCAGCCCGAGGAACCGCCACAGGGCCGAGGTCAACACGCGCTTCGTGCCGCCCACCGTGATCATGTCCACGGGGAAGTCCCCGCTCCTGACCAGCGAATATGCCTTGTTCGGTCCCATTCCGAGCACCCGAGCAGCAGTCACGACACTGATGGTCACCGGAAGGTCCAGGACCTCCCGCGCCGTCATGCCGCGCTCCTCGGACACCTCGACCTGGTTGGTCTTGCCACTGTCCATGGGTCGTCGCGATCTCCCCCGCGCCAACCTGGCCCGCCCTCACCAACGCAACAACAACAGCGATGGACAACGACGGAAAGTTCAGGATAGCGCGTTTCCCTGCACAACAGTTAATCGAACATTTGAGCGAGTCGACAGGCTCAATGCGACCAACTTGCTTACCAGTAAAGGGTCATGCGTATACAAGGCGCCCAACTTTCGACATAATAGAACGCACATTCGAGTAACACTAGGTAGCGACCCGGCGCAAATCGCACCATTGAGGGAAAGGCAAGGACTCGCTCACATGTTCGAAGACAGGACCTACAAGCGGTGCTACTGCACCGGCCTGCTCTACCACCGGCGAGGCCCGAACAAGGGCAAGCCCATCCTGGACAGCGAAGGCAGCCACAAGACCGGCGAACTCGGCTCCGCCTGCCCTCAGCTCGAAAGGCGCGGACACGGCGTCTGGTCCTACTTTCTGCTTCTCGACACCCCCGGCCAGGCCGAGCCGACCCGGTACCGCCGCTCCGGCTTCCGCACCCAAGACAAGGCCGCCGAGGAAGCCGAGAAAGTGTGGAAGCTGCACACCGCCGGCATCGACGTGACGATCAAGGAGACCGTCGCCCAGTGGCTGGAGCGATGGGCCGACAACAAGAAGGACGTCGCGCTCTCCACCATGGAGAAGTACCGCGAGCACATCCGGCTACACATCGTCCCGTTCATAGGCCAGATCGACCGGAAGGACCTGCGCAAGCACGACCTGGAGGCGATGTTCAAGGGCATCAACGACCGCAACATCACCGCCCAGATCCACCGCGAGTACGTGTCGCTGCTCACGTCCGACTGCGAGGAGAAGCGCCGCCGGTGGCGGGACGGATCGAAGGAGGACCGGCCGACCCTGCGGGCCACGTGGCACGAAGCCCGGGAACTCCTCGCCGCCGAACGCAAGAAGGTCCGCCGTATCACCGACTCGGCGACCCAGTACAAGGTCCGGGCCACCCTGTCCTCCGCCCTCCAGGACGCATTCGAGGCGGAGGAGGTCACCAAGAACTGGGCGCTGCTCATCAAGATCAGCAAGTCCCGGATCAAGCCGATGCTGTGGACGGCCTCCCGCGTTGCGCACTGGCGGGAGACAGGAGAGGTTCCCAGCAAGGTCATGGTGTGGACGCCGGAGCTGACCGGCGAATTCCTCGACCGGCACGAGGCCGACGAACTGTACGACCTGTGGCACTTCCTCGCGTTCCGAGGCCCGCGCCGGGGCGAAGCGTGCGCCCTGCCGTGGACGGAGGTGAACCTCGACGACATGACCGTCGCCATCACTCGCCAGGTGATCTCCGTCGCCAACCAGCTGATCGGCGCCGACCCCAAGGCCGGATCCGAGCGGATCATCCCGATCGACAGCGAGGCCCATCAGAACCTCACCGACCGCCGGAGCCGCCAACTCGCTCAGCGCCTCAAGGCCGGGCCCGCCTGGGTCGAAACCGGGCTCGTGTGGACCCAGGAGAACGGCGAGGGCTACCACCCTGACTTCCTCACCCGGAGGTTCAAGCGGCTCGTCGAACTCTCAGGCCTGCCGCCGATCACCCTCCACGGCCTTCGCCACGGCGCGGCGTGCATCGCGCACCGCGGCGGGTCCAAGCCCAAGGCCGTCCAGGAGCAACTGGGGCACAGCAGCTACCAGCTCACGATGGACACCTACACGAACATCTTCGAGGAGGAGCAGCGGGAGCTGGCCGAGCGCGCGCTAGGTGTTGTGCCTCGCGCCGGACGGCCCGCCACCATCCCCGCGCCGACCCCGGCCGCCGTGCCAGCTCCGGTACCTGCACCGGCCGAGGCCGCCGAGCTGCGCCCGGTAGGTGGCAGCCGGCTCACCGCGCTGCGCCGAGCACGGCAGCGGAAGGCCCAGAGCACGGAAGCCCCTGCGTGACAGTTCCCGGGGACATCCGCTCTCGCCGTCCAAGAGCGCGACGTAGGCGGCTCTCGCCGTTCGTGCGGCACCACGTCAACATGCTCGGCCAGCACTCCTTCCTGCCGCCGGAGATGCCGGGCTGCCTGCGGGCGCTGCGCGACCCGGAGGCCGGCCCCGTGCCGGGCAAGCGGATACTGGCCGGGCCAGCCGTCGAGGGGGGAGTGCGCGGTGACCTGGTCCACGCCGCTGCTCGCATTCACCGCCGGGCTGCTGATTTCGTCGCTGACCGCGCCGGTGGGCGTGTCCGGGGCGGTGTTCCTGCTGCCGGTCCAGGTCAGTGTGCTGGGCGTGCCGAGTCCGGCGGTCACGCCAACGAACCTGCTGTTCAACGTCGTCGCCGGGCCCGGCGCCCTGGCCCGCTACCGGAGGGCCGGGAGCCTGGGGGGCCCGTTGACCCGGCTGCTGGTCACCGGCACCGTGCCCGGGGTGGTGATCGGCGCGGCCGTGCGGGTCTTCGCCGTCCCCGGCCCGCGCGTCTTCCGGCTCCTGGTCGCGGTCCTGCTACTGCCTCTGGGCATCTGGCTGTGTGCCCGCACCCTGCGCCCGGCCCGTACCCGGCCGGCCACCGTGCCCCCGTCCCGGCGGGCGACCACCGCGCTCGCGCTGGCGGTGGGAACGGTCGGCGGGATCTACGGGATCGGCGGCGGTTCGATCCTCGGGCCTGTCCTGGTGGGCCGGGGCCTGCCGGTGGCCACCGTCGCCCCGGCGGCCCTGGCCTCCACCTTCGTCACCTCGCTGGTGGGCGCGGGCACCTACGCCCTGCTCGCCCTGGTCGCCGAGGGCGACATCGCACCCGACTGGACGCTCGGGCTGGCCAGCGGACTCGGCGGGCTGGCCGGCGGGTACCTCGGCGCCCGCCTGCAACCCCGCCTGCCCGAGACCGCGCTGCGGATGCTGCTCGGCGGCCTGGCCGTCGGCGTCGGCGCCCTCTACGCGTTGCAGGCCCTGCGCTGACCGAAGCGCCCGGGCCGCGTCCAGCGGCGGGCGCCGCCCGGCGCGAGCAGGCTGGTGACCTCGGCGAAGTCCTCGTCCCGCGACCTGATGCGTGCCGGGAAGGTCAGCGAAGAGCGATCCCCGAATGGGTGATTCCGTGAGGCTCGGATCGGTGCGCCTCCGGTTCCACGACGGAGGGAGCCGCAGCGGCCCGCAGCGGGGCCCTGTCCGGCCATGAGACCCTGCGCCTCGGACATGGCTTCAGGGGTGAGTCCTGCGGGACTTCCACGGAAATTCCACGGATGGGCCTCGTGGCGTTACGTGTGGGAGTCCGCAGCAGGCGCTAACGTGGGCTACAAGCCGAGGCGGCCGGACGTTCCCGCAGGTCAGCGCGCGTACTTCTCGGACGGTTCATCACATCTGAGAGTGGGGCGGGTGGGACTCGAACCCACGACCAAGGGATTATGAGTCCCCTGCTCTAACCGGCTGAGCTACCGCCCCGGTTCGCCGTGCCCGTCCGGTGATCCGGGTGAGGCAACAGCAGACGGCCCCGGAAGGCCGTCCCGGGCAGCATAGCCGGTCGATCACCCGGGATGCGCGCCGGGGGCGCACACGGGTGCGGACCCGCACCACCCTCCCCGTCCGGGCGAATCCCGGTGGCCACGGCCGGCCCCGGGCCGGAGCCTGGGACCGGACAAGGGCCGGCCGGCGGCCCGGCGGGGCGGGAGGACGGCGGCGGATGACGATACGTGAGCTCACCGGCCGGGCCTGCGCGGGCGCGCTCGCCCTGGCCTGCGCCGCCTGCTCCTCCCCGGCCGGACCGGACACACCGGCCGCCTCCCCCGCCTCCGCCTCCGGTACCGCCTCCCCGACCGCCGGGCCGGGGCACGGCTGGACCGGGGACCGGATCCGCGCGGCGGTGGCCGAGCACCCGGGGACGACCCGGACGGCCGGGCCCACGGCGTTGAACGCGCTGGTGGGGGCGGTGTTCACGCACAACTCCGGCGGCGACCACTTCTGCACCGCGAGCGTCGTGGACAGCGCCGGCCAGAACCTCATCGTCACCGCCGCGCACTGCGTCTGGGACCCGGGGCTCGGCCGGCGCAGCGAGCTGGTGTTCGTCCCCGGCTACCGCGACGGCGACACCCCCGACGGCGTCTGGCCCCTGCTCTCGGTGACGGTCGGCCGGAGCTGGCAGGACTCGGCCGACCCGGATCTGGACGTCGCCTTCGCGGTCGTCCAGGCGCAGGGCGGGCTGCAGGTGCAGCAGGTGCTCGGCGCGAACCGGCTGGGCACCGACCGGGGCTACGACCTGCCGGTGAAGGTGACCGGCTACCCGAGCAGCGGCGAGGTGCCCATCACCTGCAGCAACACCACCGGCGAGCAGAGCCCGACGCAACTGCGCATCGACTGCCCGGACTACACCGGCGGCACCAGCGGCAGCCCCTGGGTGACGGACTTCGACCCGGCCACCAGGACGGGCACGGTGGTCGGCGTGATCGGCGGCTACCAGCAGGGCGGGGACACCCCGGACACCTCGTACAGCAGCTACTTCGGTGATGACGTGCAGGCCCTGTACGACCGGGCGACCGGCTGACGGGCCGTGGCTGGTGGCGCCCTGGCCTCCCTGCCTGGTAGATCTTCCGAGAGGCCTGCGACGCAGACCCGGTGCACGGACGAGAGGGGAGCCCGATGGCGCTTCGCCCGGCAGGGCCCGCCCGCCGGTGGCGGCCCGCCCGAGCAGCCGCCCTGCTGCTCGCGGCCCTGGTGCTGACGGCGGCGGCCTGCGGCGGGAACGGCGGCGGCGACGGTGCCCCGCCCGCGCCCCGGGCCAGGACCGCACCGCCGGACCACGCGGGCGACCGCGTCGGCACCCTGTCGGTCGGCAGCGCACAGGGCCCGCGGGAGTGCACCGCGAGCGTGGTGCACAGCCCCGGCCGCAACCTGCTGGTCACCGCCGCGCACTGCGTCGTGCCCGATCCGCCCGATCCGCTGGAGGATCTGGTGTTCACCCCCGGGTACCGCAACGGGGCCTCTCCGTACGGAAGTTGGCCGGTCAGCGCGATGACGGTCGATCCGCGCTGGACGGAGGACGCCGACCCCGAGTACGACGTGGCGTTCCTCACCGTCCCGCCGGTGGGCGGCCGCCGGATCGAGGACGTGGTCGGCGCGAACGCCCTCGCCGGGGCCGGAGGAGCCGGGCAGGCCGTCTCGGTGACCGGCTACCCGAACCGGGGTGAGGAGCCGATCACCTGCTCGGGCCGGACGTCCGCGCTGAGCCCCACCCAGCAGCGCTTCGACTGCGACGGCTTCGTGAACGGCACCAGCGGCAGCCCGTGGGTGACCGGCGCCGGCGAGGTGGTCGGCGTGATCGGCGGCTACCAGGAGGGCGGGGACACCGCCCTGACCTCGTACAGCATCACCTTCGACGACCGGGTGACCGCCCTCTACCGGCAGGCCACGGCCGCCCCGGAGGCGGGCGGCCCGGGCACGGGCGAGGTGACGGGAAACACGAAGGCCCCCCGGTCGACCGGGGGGCCTTCGCTCTGAGCACTCATCAGGGACGAACCTGATGAAGCTCCCGCAATTGGACTCGAACCAATAACCTGCCGATTAACAGTCGGCTGCTCTGCCAATTGAGCTATGCGGGATTGTGCGTGTGACCGTACCGCGACACCGCGGGACCGTCGTCCAGGCGGCCGGGCCCTGGGGCCCGGCTTCCTGAGCTCCCCCAATTGGACTCGAACCAATAACCTGCCGATTAACAGTCGGCTGCTCTGCCAATTGAGCTATGGGGGATTGAGCGTCCTGCCCGGGCCTCCGGTCTCCCGGCCCCTCGGCGCTTGCTGCGGGTCATACATTAGCGCACTCAGGGGGGTGGTCCGCCAATCGCTTTCCACGCACCGGTCCGCGGGCCCCGACCGGCGCGCCCGGCGCGCGGGCGGCCCACCGCACGGGGATGCTGGGAACACGGACGGTTCGCCGCCGCGAACGGCGGGTAGAGCACTGCGGCACAGTCCGCGAGGAAGGGTGGAGACCGAATATGTGGAAACTGAGTTTCATCGTGGGGGTCGCGGCCGGGTACGTCCTGGGCACCCGGGCCGGCCGCCAGCGCTACGAGCAGATCGCCAAGGCCGCCCGGCAGGTCGCCCAGAACCCCAAGGTGCAGAGCGCGGCCGACAAGGCCAAGCACCAGGCGGGCGCAGCGGCCGGCAAGGCCGCGGGCGCCGTCGCGGACAAGGTCGGCGACCGGCTGCCGAACTCGCTGACCGAGCGGGTGCCGTACTTCAACCGCCAGCCGGTCGAGGACGACAGCTGGGGCACGTTCCGCCCGTGAACGGCCCCCTCGGGGGACGGACGGCGGCCGGGCGGGCGGCGGGCGCCGCGCGGCTGTCGGCGGCCCCTGCTACCCACCGGTACCGAGTGGACAACACTTGTGCCGCCCGGCCGCATCCGGCCGCCCGCTGAGGCATGATCTCGACATGGCCATCGTCGCGGGGATAGACAGCTCGACCAACCGCACCAGGATCGTCGCGTGCGACGCCGAGACCGGCGCCGTCCTGCGCGCGGGCAAGGCCCCGCACCCGGCGCCCGAGGGCGCCGACGCGCGGGCCACCGAGACCGATCCGCAGTCCTGGCTGCACTCGCTCGGCGAGGCCGCCGCCGGGGGCCTGCTGGAAGGCGTCCGGGCGATCGGCGTCTGCGCCCAGCAGCACGGCATGATCGGCCTGGACGCGGGCGGCGTGCTGGTCCGCCCCGCGATCCTCTGGAACGACCCGCGCGCGGCGGGCGCCGCGGCGGCGCTGGTCGACGCCCTCGGCGGGCCCGCCGGCTGGACCCGGGCCATCGGGGCCGTCCCCGCCGCCAGCTACACGATCGCGAAACTGCGCTGGCTGGCCGAGTTCGAACCCGCCTCGGCCCGGCGGATCGCCGAGGTGCTGCTGCCGCACGACTGGCTGGTCTGGCAGCTGCTCGGCCACCCGCAGCGGCGCACCACCGACCGCGGCGACGCCTCCGGCACCGGCTACTGGTCGCCGATCACCGGTGAGTACCGCCAGGACCTGGTGAAGCTCGCGCTCGGCCACGAACTGCGGCTGCCCGACGTCCTCGGCCCCGCCGAGCCCGCCGGGCACACCCCCGAAGGCCTGCTGATCTCCGCCGGCACCGGCGACAACATGGCGGCGGCGCTCGGGCTCGGCCTCGGCCAGGGCGACGCGATCGTCTCGCTGGGCGGCAACGGCACCATCTTCGCGGTGCACGACCGGGCCGTGGTGGACGCCTCCGGCATCATCGCCTCGTTCGCCGACGCGACCGGCCGCCACCTGCCGATGATCGGCACCCTGAACGCCGCCCACGTGCTGCACGCCACCGCCGCGATGCTCGGCCGCGACCTGGACGGGCTCAGCGAGCTGGCCCTGCAGTCCTCCCCCGGGGCGTACGGGCTGGTGCTGCTGCCCTACCTGGACGGCGAGCGGACGCCCAGCCTGCCGCACGCGGCGGGCACCCTGACCGGCCTGCGGGCCGAGTCGATGACCCCCCAGCACCTGGCCCGGGCCGCCGTCGAGGGCATGCTCTGCAACATCGCGGACGCGCTGGACGTGCTGCGCGCCAAGGGCGTCGGGATCCGCCGGGTCTTCCTGCTCGGCGCGGCCGGGCGGCTGCCCGCCGTCCGGGCCATCGCCCCGCAGCTGTTCGGGATCCCCGTGGTCGTCCCCGCCCCGGGTGACCACGCCGCCCGGGGCGCCGCCCGGCAGGCGGCCTGGGCCCTGGCCGGCACCGCCGAGCCCCCGCACTGGGAGCTGCCGCAGGCCGTCACCGCCACCCCCGACCAGGAGCAGGACCTCCCGGTCGGCTCGGCCGTCCGCGGGCAGTACGCGGCGGCCCGCGAGCAGATCCACCCGGAGACGGCGTCCTGACCGCGGGCCCGGCCGGGCGGCGCTGAAGATGCGTCACCCGGCCACCGGTGGCAGCGTGGGACGGGACGCGGCCACCGGAGTGAAGGGCGAGACCACGACATGGCGCTGCACAAGGGAGCCGAGGACGACCGACGGCTGACGGTGAGCCCGTTCCTCGGCACGGCCGATCCACTGGGGCCGATGGAACTGGCCCCGCCGGTGCACCGGCTGGCGGACGGCCCGGTCACGGCCGACACCGCGTACCAGCTGATCCACGACGAACTCATGCTGGACGGCAACGCCAAGCTCAACCTGGCCACCTTCGTGACCACGTCGATGGAGGCGCAGGCGACCCGCCTGATGACCGAGTGCCTCGACAAGAACATGATCGACAAGGACGAGTACCCGCAGACCGCCGAGCTGGAACGGCGCTGCGTGGCGATCCTCGCCGACCTCTGGCACGCCCCCGACCCGGCCGGCGCCGTCGGCTGCTCCACCACCGGCTCCAGCGAGGCCTGCATGCTGGCCGGCCTCGCCCTCAAGCGCCGCTGGATGCGCCGCAACGCCGACCGCTACGCGGCCGGGGCCCGGCCCAACCTGGTGATGGGCGTCAACGTGCAGGTCTGCTGGGAGAAGTTCTGCACGTTCTGGGAGGTGGAGGCCCGCACCGCCCCGATGGAGGGCGAGACCTACCACCTGGACGCCGAGCGGGCACTCGCGCTCTGCGACGAGGACACCATCGGCGTCGTCGCCATCCTCGGCTCCACCTTCGACGGCAGCTACGAGCCCGTCGCGGAGATCTGCGCCGCCCTGGACGACCTCCAGCAGCGCACCGGCCACGACATCCCCGTCCACGTGGACGGGGCCTCCGGCGCGATGGTCGCGCCGTTCCTCGACCCGGAGCTGGTCTGGGACTTCCGGCTGCCCCGGGTCGCCTCGATCAACACCTCCGGCCACAAGTTCGGCCTGGTGTACCCGGGCGTCGGCTGGGCGCTCTGGCGCGACCACGACGCCCTGCCCGAGGAGCTGGTCTTCCGGGTGAACTACCTGGGCGGCGAGATGCCCACCTTCGCGCTGAACTTCTCCCGCCCGGGCGCCGAGGTGATCGCCCAGTACTACGTCTTCCTGCGGCTCGGCCGGGACGGCTTCCGGGCCGTCCAGCAGGCCTCCCGCGACGTGGCGCAGTACCTGGCGCGCGAGATCGAGGCACTCGGCTGCTTCCGGCTGATCACCCGGGGGGACGAACTGCCGGTCTTCGCGTTCACCACCGACGGTGACGTCCCCTTCGACGTCTTCGACGTCTCCCGGCGGCTGCGCGAACGCGGCTGGCAGGTCCCCGCGTACAGCTTCCCCGAGAACCGCACCGACCTCGCGGTCCTGCGCGTGGTCTGCCGCAACGGCTTCTCCCGCGACCTGGCCGACCTGCTGCTCGCCGACCTCACCCGGCTGCTGCCCGAGCTGAAGAAGCAGCCCGTCCCGCTGAAGGAGCTCGGCGTGCCGGCCAGGGAGGCCTTCCACCACTGAGGGCCGGGCCGGCGCTCAGTCCAGGTAGCCGCGGAGCTGCTCGGCGAAGGTGTGGTCGCGCAGCTTGCCGAGGGTCTTGGACTCGATCTGGCGGATCCGCTCGCGGGTGACGCCGAAGAGGTGCCCGATCTCCTCCAGCGTGCGGGGGCGTCCGTCGTCCAGGCCGTAGCGAAGCTGCACGACCTGGCGCTCCCGCTCGCCGAGGGTGGCCAGGACGGCCTCCAGGTGGCGCCGCAGCAGCAGGAACGAGGCGGACTCGACGGGTGAGGCGGCGTCGGCGTCCTCGATCAGGTCGCCGAAGGCCACGTCGTCCTCCTCGCCGACCGGGGTGTGCAGCGAGATCGGCTCCTGGGCCAGGCGCAGCACCTCGTGGATCCGGGCCTCGGGGAGTTCCAGGACGGCGGCGATCTCGGCCGGGGTGGGCTCCACCCCGCGCTCCTGGAGCAGTGAGCGCTGGATCCGGATCACCCGGTTGATCAGCTCCACCACGTGGACGGGCACCCGGATGGTACGGGCCTGGTCGGCGAGGGCCCGGCTCATCGCCTGCCGGATCCACCAGGTGGCATAGGTGGAGAACTTGTAGCCGCGGGTGTAGTCGAACTTCTCCACCGCCCTGATCAGGCCGACGTTGCCCTCCTGGACGAGGTCGAGCATGGTCAGGCCGCGGCCGATGTAGCGCTTCGCGACGGAGACCACCAGGCGCAGGTTGGCCTCGATCAGCCGGCGTTTGGCGATCCGGCCGAGCACCACCAGGTGGTCGAGGTCGTCGGCGAGGCGGTCGGCCGTGCCGGGGTGGCGGTCGAGGTACTCCTCGGCGAACAGGCCGGCCTCCACCTGGCGGGCGAGCTCGACCTCCTCGGCGGCGGTGAGCAGGCGGACCCGGCCGATCTCGCGCAGGTACTGGCGGAAGAGGTCGGCGGACGGGCCGGCGGCGGCGTCCAGCGAGGCGGGGGCGGGCTCGTCCTCGTCGGGCGGTCCGGGTTCGGGGCCGGGTTCGGGTTCGGGCCCGAACGCGTCCGGGCCGTCGGGGGCCTCGGGCCCGTCCGGGCCGTCGGGGATCCGGTCCGGCGCAGGGCCGACTGTCGCGGCAAGCTCCACGGGCATCCCCTAGGGGCCGTGCGCGACTCTGGCGGACCCGCGCTGGACGGAGTTGGGACGTCCTCCAGTGTGGCGTACGCCACATGCTCCGGCCGAGACTCGTGCGCGTACTTTCTGCCCGGGCCCCGGGCCGCCCCTACAGCGCGGCGGTGCCCCGGCTGCGCAGCTGGTCGCCGTACTGCTGGAGCTGCCAGAGCTCGGTCTGCACCGCGTGCAGCTCCTCCGGGGCGGCCCGGTTGCCGAGCCGCTGGAGCTGGGCGCGGACCTCGGCGACCCGGCGCTCGACGGCGTGCAGGCGCAGCTTGACCAGGAACTCGCCCGCGTAGATCTCGTCCGGCTTGCGCCGGGTGCGGACGGGCTCGACGGTCAGCTCGGTGACCAGCGAGCGCACCTGGTCGTCGGGGGCGCCCTCGCGGACGGTCTTGGTGAAGTCCGGCAGGGTGGCCCCGTACGCGGCGCCGCCGCACTGGCCGATCGCGCGGCGCACGGCGGTGTAGGGCGGGGTGGGGAACTCGTCCTCGCCGTAGTTGTCGAAGGCGGGGCTGACCAGTGCCGGGTACTGCAGGGCGAGCTTGAGCAGCTCGCGCTCGACGAACTGGGCCGGGTCGCGCGGGTTCAGCCGGTAGGCGGGGCGGGCGGGCTGTACGGGCTGCTGCTGCCGTTCGTCGGGGCGCTGGTACTGCCGGGTGCGCGGGGCCTGCTGGTTCTCGCGGTCCCAGCGGGCGAGCTGGCCGACCCGGCGGACGACGAACTGCTCGTCCAGGATGCCGAGCATGCCGGCGAGCTGGACGGCGTACTCGTGCTGGATCGAGCGGTCCTTGATCTTGGCCACGATCGGCGCCGCCTCCAGCAGGGCGGCGGAGCGGCCCTCGACGGTCTCGACCCGGTGCCGGGCGACGGCGGAGCGCAGCGCGAACTCGAACAGCGGGGTCGGGTTGTCGATCAGCTCGCGGACGGCCTGGTCGCCCTTGGCGATCCGCAGTTCGCACGGGTCCATGCCGTCGGGGGTGACGGCGATGGAGGTGCGGGCGGCGAACTTCTGGTCGTCCTCGAAGGCGCGCAGGGCGGCCTTCTGCCCGGCGGCGTCGCCGTCGAAGGTGAAGACCGTCTCGCCGCGGTACTGGGAGGTGTCCATCAGCAGCCTGCGGATGATCTTGATGTGGTCCTCGGCGAAGGCCGTGCCGCAGGTCGCCACCGCGGACGTCACGCCCGCCAGGTGGCAGGCCATCACGTCGGTGTAGCCCTCGACCACCACCGCCCGGCCCGACTTGGCGATGTCCTTCTTCGCCAGGTCGATGCCGTACAGCACGTTGGACTTCTTGTAGATCGGCGTCTCGGGGGTGTTGAGGTACTTCGGCCCGGTGTCGTCCTCGCGCAGCCGGCGGGCGCCGAAGCCGATCACGTCGCCGCCGGTCTCCCGGATCGGCCAGACCAGTCGGCCCCGGAAGCGGTCGATCAGACCCCCGCGCTGGCCCTGCGAGGCCAGGCCGCCGAGCAGGATCTCCTTGTCGCTGAAGCCCTTGCCGCGCAGGTAGCGCACCAGGTGCTCCCACCCGGCGGGCGCGTAACCGACGCCGAAGTGCTGCGCGGCCTCGGCGTCGAAACCCCGCTCGGCGAGGAAGGCGCGGCCGATCTCGGCCTCCGGCGACTGCAGCTGCTCCTGGTAGTAGGCGGCGGCCACCTTGTGCGCCTCGACCAGCCGGGTGCGCTCGCCCTGCTGGTGGCGGGGGTTGTAGCCGCCGTCCTCGTAGCGCAGGGTGACGTTGGCCTGGGCGGCCATCCGCTCGACGGCCTCGGCGAAGGTGAAGTGCTCGATCTTCATCAGGAAGGCGATGGTGTCGCCGTTCTCCTGGCAGCCGAAGCAGTGGAAGACGCCCTTGGCCGGGTTCACGTAGAACGACGCGGACTTCTCGTCGTGGAACGGGCAGACGCCCTTGTACTCGCCGCCGCCCCCGTTGGTCAGCTGCACATAGTCGCCGACCACCACATCGATGGGCAGCGCGCTGCGCACCGCCTGTACGTCTTCGTCCCTGATCCGCCCGGCCACCCCGGAAGTCTACGTCCCCGCCGCCGGGTTCCCTGGCGTGATCAAGCCCGGGCCGGCCCGAGCAGGCGGGCGTGCAGGGCGAGCGCCGAGGCGTCGGTGAGGGTCGCGATCTGGTCGATCACCGCGCGCAGCGCCCCGCGGTCGTCCTCCGCCTCCTCGTGGAGTGCGGCGAAGACCACGTCCAGGCCGTCCGGCGCCCGCCGGGTGAGCTCGTCGGCGAGCTCGGCGATCACGATCCGCTGCCGGGTGCGGAGCTGCGCCTGCTCGTCGCGCTGCATCACGTACCGGACGGCGACGGCCTTGAGCACCGCGCACTCCAGGCGGACGTCGCGGGGCACCACCAGCTCGGCCTCGTACCGGGTCAGCCGGCCGGGGCCGTAGCGGGCCCGGGTGGCCTGCTCGGCGCCCTGGCAGAAGCGGCCGATCAGCTGGCTGGTGAGGTCCTTCAGGCCGGCCCGGGCGCGGGCCGAGCCGTCGTAGGCCTGCGGCCACCAGGGCTGGGCGTGCAGGCGGTCCAAGGCCGCCGAGAGCTCGTCGGGGGCGGCGTCCGGGGCGTACCGTTCGGCGACCTTGAACAGCTCGGCGCGCTCGCCCGGTGAGCGCAGCGCCCGGGGGTCGATGTGGCCGGCCTGGAGGCCGTCCTCGACGTCGTGGGTGGAGTAGGCGACGTCGTCCGACCAGTCCATCACGGTGGCCTCGAAGCACTTGCGGCCGGCCGGGGAGCCGGCCCGCAGCCAGCGGAACACCGGCAGGTCGTCGGCGTACACGCCGTACTTGCCGGAGCCCGGGTCGCCGGGGTGGCCGCCGCGCACCCACGGGTACTTGGTGGCGGCGTCCAGGGCGGCGCGGCTCAGGTTGAGGCCGACGCTGCGGCCCGGCCAGGGGGCGAGCCGGGCGGGCGTCTCGTCGAACGGGGCGAAGCGCTTGGGCTCCAGCCGGGTCAGGATCCGCAGCGACTGCGCGTTGCCCTCGAAACCGCCGCAGGCCTCGGCGGCCTGGTCGAGGGCCTCCTCGCCGGTGTGGCCGAACGGCGGGTGGCCGATGTCGTGGGCGAGGCAGCCGGCCTCCACCAGGTCCGGGTCGCAGCCGAGGGCGGCGCCGAGCTCGCGGCCGACCTGGGCGCACTCCAGCGAGTGCGTGAGGCGGGTGCGCGGGAAGTCGCTGCGCATCGGGGCAACGACCTGGGTCGTGCCCGCGAGGCGGCGCAGCGCGGCGGAGTGCAGCACCCGGGCGCGGTCGCGCTGGAAGGCCGTCCGGCCGGGTCGTTTGTCCGGCTCGGGCACCCAGCGGGCCTCGGCGGCGCCGTCGTACGGGTTCGGGTCGGTGGTGCGGTGCGCGGCGGCGTCCATAGCGGTGTCATCCATATGCCTGTCACGGTACGCCGCCCGTCGGACACCGGGGGTGTGCCGCGCGCTGCCGCACCGCGCCCGGCTACCCGGCGAGCAGGGTGCGCCAGCGGGGCAGCTCGGCCACCGCGCAGGCGAGCGCGAGGGCGCTCACGCCGACGGCGACCGGCAGCGGCCAGGCCGCCCAGGAGGAGACCACGGCGGCGAGCAGTTGGAGCAGCACCAGGGCGATCGTCCCGGCGCCGGGCACGGCGACCAGCACCTGGCTCTTGTCGCCCGGGGTGGCGAACACCGTCGGCAGGCCGATCAGCACGACGACGGACAGCACGGCGAGCGGGACGGAGTGCGGTGCCAGCGCCCACGGGGTGGCGGTCCAGGCGATCAGCTCGACGGTGAAGCGGAGCACGTCCGGCGTGCGGACGGGCTTCTTCCCTTGCGCGGTGGCGGAGTTCACGGCGACACCCTCCCACGGCGCGCCCGCGCGCACGAGGGCCGGCGGCCGCGCGGAAGGGCGCCCGGGGCTCAGGCCGCGGCGGACAGCCGGCTCTGCTCGTAGCGGGCGAGCACGAGGCGGCCCATCAGCTCGTGGGCGCCGAGCGGGGCGCTGGTCAGCCAGTCCCCGGCGGCGGCGGCCAGCCGGGCGAAGTCGCCGGGGGCGGTGAAGTAGCCCGCCACCGCGACCCGGCGGTAGCCGCGGGCCCTGAGCCGGGCGACGGCCTCGGCGACGCTCGGCCCGCCGGCCGCGACGTAGCCGGGCAGGACGGGCACGTGCAGGCGGGCCGCGAGCAGCCGGGCCTGGGCCTCGGTGTCGGTGGCCGCGTCCGGGTCGCGGGAGCCGGAGGCGGCCAGCACGACGGCGTCGCGTCCGTGGCGCTGCCGCTCGCGCACGGTGGCGGGATCCGTCCAGCCGGCCTCGGCCAGCCGGTCGTAGAGGATCTCGGTGAGCAGTCCGTCCGGCCCCAGCGGGGCCGTGATCATGCCGCTGACCTGCGGGGCAGCGGCCAGCATGGTGGGCAGGTCGACCTTGACGTGGTAGCCGCGGCCGAGCAGCAGCGGCACCAGGACGACCGGGCCGGCCAGCTCCGCCAGGACGTCCGGGAGCAGCGGCGCGTTCAGCCCGAGGTGGGCGAGGCGGATGTCCAGTTCGGGGCGGGCGCCCTGGAGGGCGGCGGTCAGGCGGCGGATCTCGGCGAGGGCCGCCGGGTCCCGGGAGCCGTGCGCGACCAGGACGAGGGCCGGGCGCCGGGCGGAGTGCAGGACGCGGGGGGCCCGGGCGGCGGGGCGGCCGGACCAGAGCGCGGCCGACCGGGCGTTGAACTGCTGGGAGATCTCGCTGAGGAGGTCCGAGGAGCTGGAGGTCCAGGTGGGCTGCGTCATGCGTCCAGAGTGGCCGCCCGCTGTTTCCCTCCCGTTGCCCCGCGGTCACGACTGGTTTCCCTGCCCTCACAGCGGGGGCCCTCCGGGGTGAGGCAGGTGTGCGGCAGTCGTAACGCACGGGTCGTGGCGGCGAAACAGCGCCGTAGCAAGGTGGCGGCATGAGCAACGCCGTCGCCACCACCGACACGCACTGCCCGTACTGCGCCCTCCAGTGCGGCATGGGCCTGCGCCCGGCCGAGGGCCCCGTCCCGGTCTCGGTGGTCGAACGGCCCGGCTTCCCGGTCAACCAGGGCGCGCTGTGCGGCAAGGGTTCGAGCGCCGCCGCCGTGCTGGCGCCCGGTGCCCGGCTGACCACCCCGCTGATCCGCCGGGACGGGCAGCTGCGGCCGGCCCGCTGGGACGAGGCGCTGGACCTGGTCGCCGAGCGCTTCTCCGCGACGGCCGGCGCGCACGGGCGCGACGCGGTCGGCGTCTTCGGCGGCGGCGGGCTGACCAACGAGAAGGCCTACCTGCTGGGCAAGTTCGCCCGGGTCGCGCTCGGCACCTCGTCGATCGACTACAACGGCCGGTTCTGCATGTCCTCGGCGGCGGCGGCCGGCATCCGGGCCTTCGGCCTGGACCGCGGCCTGCCGTTCCCGGTCGCCGACATCCCGAAGACCGGCTGCGTGATCCTGGTCGGCGGCAACCCGGCGGAGACCATGCCGCCGTTCGTCCGCTACCTGCGCGAGCTGCAGGAGAACGGCGGCACGCTGATCGTCGTCGACCCGCGCCGCACCCGCACCGCCGAACTCGCCGACCTGCACCTCGCCCCGCGCCCCGGCACCGACCTCGCCCTCGCCCTCGGCCTGCTGCACCTGGTGGTCGCCGACGGCCGCACCGACGAGGAGTTCATCGCAGCCCGCACCACCGGCTGGGAGGAGGCCAGGGCCGCCGCGATGGCGCACTGGCCCGAGCACGTCGAGGCGGTCACCGGCGTGCCGCTGCCGCAGCTGCGCGAGGCCGCGGCGCTGTTCTGCGACGCCGCCACCGCGATGGTGCTCACCGCGCGCGGCCCCGAGCAGCAGGCCAAGGGCACCGACACCGTCAGCGCCTGGATCAACCTCTGCCTCGCCACCGGCAACGCCGGCCGCCCGAACGCGGGCTACGGCTGCCTCACCGGCCAGGGCAACGGGCAGGGCGGGCGCGAGCACGGCCAGAAGGCCGACCAGCTGCCCGGCTACCGCAAGCTGGACGACCCGGCGGCCCGCGCGCACGTCGCCGCCGTCTGGGGGGTCGACCCCGACTCGCTGCCCGCGCCCGGACGCAGCGCGTACGAGCTGCTGGACTCCCTCGGCGGCGCGGTGAAGTCGCTGCTGCTGATGGGCTCCAACCCGGTCGTCTCGGCGCCGCACGCGAGCCATGTCACCGAGCGGCTGCGCTCGCTGGACTTCCTGGCCGTCAGCGACGTGGTGCTCTCCGAGACCGCCGAGCTGGCCGACGTCGTCCTGCCGGTCACCCAGTGGGCCGAGGAGACCGGGACGATGACCAACCTGGAGGGCAGGGTCATCCTGCGCCGCAAGGCCGTCGACGCGCCGGGGGGCGTGCGCAGCGACCTTGAGGTGCTGCACGGCCTGGCGGCGCGGCTCGGCCACGGCGAGGGGTTCCCGACCGACGCCGAGAAGGCCTTCGACGAGCTGCGCCGCGCCTCGGCGGGCGGGCCGGCCGACTACGCCGGCATCAGCTACGAGCGGATCGCGGCGGAGGACGGCGTGTTCTGGCCCTGCCCGTCCGCCGACCACCCGGGCACGCCCCGGCTGTTCCTGGAGCGCTTCGCCACGCCGGACGGACGGGCCCGCTTCACCGCCGTCCAGCACCGGCCGGCCGCGGAGGAGCCGGACGCACAGTACCCGGTGCGCCTGACCACGGGCCGGGTGCTGGCCCAGTACCAGTCCGGCGCGCAGACCCGCCGGGTGGACGCCCTCAATGCCGCCGCCCCCGGCCCGTTCGTCGAGCTGCACCCGCTGCTCGCCGACCGGCTGGGAGTGCGGGACGGAGACCGGGTCGCGGTGGTGAGCCGACGCGGAAGGACCGTCACCCCCGCCCGGCTGACCACCGCGATCCGGCCCGACACCGTCTTCATGCCGTTCCACTGGGCGGGTGAGGGCAGCGCCAACGTCCACACCAACCCGGCGCTCGACCCGGTCTCCCGGATGCCCGAGTTCAAGGCCTGCGCGGTGCGGCTGGAGGCCGCCGCCGAGGGCGTGAGCGCGCCGTAGGAGACCCGCGAGGGCTGCCCCGTGCCGCCGCCGGCCGACGCCGGCGGCGGCATTCTCACGCCCCGTGACGGGCTCCGCGCAGACTCACACCGGGCTCACGGCGCCGCTGAGGTCAACGTTCCGCCCGCGAAACAGACCGGCCCCGGACGGGAAACACCGGTCTCGCATGCTCAATTGCATGACAGCGACCGACACTCCCCCAGCGGACCGCATCGTGGTCGTCGGCGCCGGGATGGCCGGCCACCGACTGGCCCAGCAGCTCGTCCTGCACGGCACCCGGCGCGAGATCGTGCTGCTCGCCGAGGAGGAGCACGCGCCCTACAACCGGGTGCTGCTCGCCGAGGTGCTGGCGGGCCGCTACGCACCGGAGATCGCCGCCCTGGCGGCCCTGCCCCCGCAGGTCGAACGCCGCCACGCCCGCGTGGTGCGGATCGACCGGGAGCAGCGCCAGGTGCTCTGCGACGACGGCTCGGCGCTCGGCTACGGCGACCTGGTGCTCGCCACCGGGAGCAACCCGGTGCTGCCCGCGCTGCGCGGCCTGTTCGACGACAGTCTGACCGGCAGCGGCCGGCACGAGCTGCCGAACGGTGTCTTCGCCTTCCGCACCATGGCCGACTGCGCCGACATCGACGGCTACCTGCCGGGTGTGCGGCAGGCCGTGGTGGTCGGCGGCGGTCTGCTGGGGGTGAGCGCCGCCCGGGCACTGGCGGCGCGCGGCGTCGCCGTCGTCCTCGCCCACCAGGGCGAGCACCTGATGGAGCGCCACCTCGACCCCGAGGCGGGCGCGCTGCTCCGGCGGCACCTGACCGACCTCGGCATCGAGGTGCACACCGAGTGCCGGGTACGGTCCGTGCTGACCGAGGACCGCACCGTCACCGGCGTCGAGCTCGCCGACGGCTTCCGGCTGGACGCCGGGCTGCTGGTGGTCGCCGTCGGGGTCCGCCCCCGCACCGGCCTCGCCGAGGCGGCCGGCCTGGAGACCCGCCGGGGCGTCGTCGTCGACGACCGGCTGCGCACCAGCGACCCGCACGTCCACGCGGTCGGTGACTGCGCCGAGCACCGCGGCGTGCTCTACGGCCTGGCCGGCCCCGCCCAGGAGCAGGCCGACCTGCTGGCCCGCCACCTCGCCGGCACCACCGGCACCGGGAGCGCGGACGGCTCCGCCGGCTACTCCGGCAGCCGGCTGCTCACCCGCCTGACCCTGACCGGCCCCGGCCACGAACCGCTCGACCTCGCCGCCTTCGGGGAGACCGAGCCGTCCACCCCCGAGGACCGCGTGATCCGCCTCGCCGACGCCGCCCGCGGCACCTACCGCAAGGTGATCGTCCGCCGCGACGAGCAGGGCGGTGACCGCCTGGTCGGCGGTGTCCTGCTCGGCGATCTCGGCACCGTCGGCACCCTGGCTCACACCTGGGAGGGCGACGAGGCCCTGTCAGCCCACCCGCTCCACCTGCTCACCGCCACCACGCAGAGCAGCACGACCCCCGGAGGGACCCGATGACCACCACCACCAAGCCGACTGTTCTCCTGGTCGGATACGGCATGGTCGGCCACCGCTTCCTGGAAGCCCTGGCCGAAGCCGGAGCCGCCGACCGCTACCGGGTCGTCGTCCTCGCCGAGGAGCCCCGCCACGCCTACGACCGGGTGGCCCTGACCTCGTACTTCTCCGGCAAGACCCCCGAGGACCTGCTGCTCGGCGAGGACGGCTTCGCGGAGAAGCACGGCTACGAGATCCACCTCTCGGACCCGGCGACCTCCATCGACCGCGACTTCAGGATCGTCACCACCGCCAGCGGCCGCAGCATCTCCTACGACACCCTGGTGCTCGCCACCGGCTCGTACCCGTTCGTCCCGCCGGTCGACGGCAAGGACGCGGAGGGTTGCTTCGTCTACCGCACCATCGAGGACCTGCACGCCATCGAGGCGTACGCGGCGGGCTCCCGGGTCGGCGCGGTGGTCGGCGGCGGTCTGCTCGGCCTGGAGGCGGCGGGCGCGCTCAAGGGGCTCGGCCTGACCACCCACGTGGTCGAGTTCGCCCCCCGGCTGATGCCCGTGCAGGTGGACCCGGCCGGTGGTGACGCGCTGCGCCGCACCATCGAGGAGATGGGCGTCGTCGTCCACACCGGCATCGGCACCAACGCCGTGATCGTCTCCCCCGAGGGCGCCGCCACCGGGATGACCTTCACCGACGGCAGCAGCCTCGACACCGACCTGGTGGTCTTCTCGGCGGGTGTCCGCCCCCGCGACCAGCTGGCCCGCGACTGCGGCCTGACGGTCGGCGAGCGCGGCGGCATCACGGTGGACGAGCACTGCCGCACCTCCGACGAGCACGTCTTCGCCATCGGCGAGTGCGCGCTGGCCGTGGACGGCCGGGTGTACGGCCTGGTCGCCCCCGGCTACGAGATGGCGATCACCGTCGCCCAGCAGCTCGCCGGACAGGCCAACAAGCCGTTCACCGGCGCCGACCTCTCCACCAAGCTGAAGCTGCTCGGCGTGGACGTGGCGAGCTTCGGCGACGCCTTCGCCACCACCCCCGGCGCGCTGGACGTCGTCTACTCCGACTCCCGCTCCGGCATCTACAAGAAGCTCGTGGTGACGCCCGAGGGCGCGCTGCTCGGCGGCATCCTGGTCGGCGACGCCGAGTCGTACTCCTCGCTGCGCCCGCTGGCCGGCACCGGCATCCCGCTGCCGGTGCCCGCCGAGTCGCTGGTGCTGCCCGCCGGAATGGGCGCGCCGGTCTCGCTGGGCAGCTCCGCGCTGCCGGACGACGCGGTGGTCTGCAACTGCCACAACGTCACCAAGGGCGCCGTCCGCAACGCGGTGACCGAGCACAGCTGCACCACGGTGCCCGAGGTCAAGAAGTGCACCAAGGCCGGCAGCGGCTGCGGCTCCTGCGTGAAGCTGCTCTCCACGATCGTCACCGACGAGCTGGAGGCGTCCGGCGTCGAGGTCGACCGGGGCCTGTGCCCGTGCTTCGGCCAGACCCGCGCCGAGCTGTACGAGATCGTCCGGGTGAAGCGGATCTCCACCCACCGCCGGCTGCTGGCCGAGCACGGGCGGCTCGGCGGTGAGGGCTGCGAGGTCTGCAAGCCGACCGTCGGCTCGATCATCGCCTCGCTGGCGCCCGAGCTGGAGGCCTCCGGCCACGTCCTGGACGGCGAGCAGGCGGCGCTGCAGGACACCAACGACCACTTCCTGGCCAACATCCAGAAGAACGGCTCCTACTCGGTCGTGCCGCGCATCCCCGGCGGTGAGATCACCCCGGAGAAGCTGATCGTGATCGGTGAGGTGGCCCGCGACTTCGGCCTCTACACCAAGATCACCGGTGGTCAGCGGATCGACCTCTTCGGCGCCACGGTGGACGAGCTGCCGCTGATCTGGTCCCGTCTGGTGGCGGCCGGCTTCGAGTCGGGCCACGCGTACGGGAAGTCCCTGCGGACCGTCAAGTCCTGCGTCGGCTCCACCTGGTGCCGGTACGGAGTCCAGGACTCGGTCGCCATGGCGATCCACCTGGAGCTGCGCTACCGCGGCCTGCGCAGCCCGCACAAGCTCAAGTCGGCGGTGTCCGGCTGCGCCCGCGAGTGCGCCGAGGCCCGCGGCAAGGACTTCGGGGTGATCGCCACCTCCAACGGCTGGAACCTGTACATCGGCGGCAACGGCGGTGCCACCCCCCGGCACGCCGACATGCTGGCCCAGGACCTCGACGACGAGCAGCTGATCAAGCTCATCGACCGGTTCCTGATGTTCTACATCCGCACCGCCGACCGGCTGGAGCGCACCTCCGCCTGGCTGGACCGGATCGAGGGCGGGCTCGACCACGTCCGTGACGTCGTCGTCAACGACAGCCTCGGCATCGCCGACGAGCTGGAGGCCCTGATGGCCAACCACGTCTCCGACTACCAGGACGAGTGGGCCGCCACGCTGGCCGACCCGGACCGGATGCGCCGCTTCGTCTCCTTCGTCAACGCCCCCGGTATCGAGGACCCGAGCATCCGGTTCACCCCGGAGCGCGGCCAGGTCAAGCCCGACCTCCTGCTGCTCGCCACCGAGGCCGAACTGCTCGCCCGCCTCGACCCCGACAACTCGCCCCTGCTGGAGGCCCGATGACCACCGTCGCCACTGCCACCGATCTCGCCGTCCCGGCCGACCCCTTCGAGGCCACCGCCGTGGTCGAGGTGCTCGCCGGCACGGCCTGGGCCCCGCTCTGCGACCTGGCCCTGCTCGTCCCGGGCCGCGGCGTCGCCGCCCTGCTCCCGGACGGGCGGCAGGCCGCGGTGTTCCGCGACCACCTCGGCCGGGTGCACGCCGTCGCCAACCGCGACCCGTTCACCGGCGCGTACGTCCTCTCCCGCGGCCTGCTCGGCTCCACCCCGGACGGCCGGATCTACGTCGCGTCGCCGCTGCTCAAGCAGCGGTTCGACCTGCTCACCGGCGAGTGCCTGGACGACGACAGCGTCCGGATCGACGTCCACACCACGCGGGTGACCCCCGCCTGATCCCCGCCCGCCCGAATCCCCGGCGGCCGTCCGCAGTCAGCGCCCTGACCTGCGGACGGCCGCCGGCTCCGTCATTGCCGGACGGCCTTCAGCACCGCCTGCGCCATCCCCTGCTGCCCGCGCGCGTTCGGGTGCACCGGGGCCAGACCCGGCGCCGGGGCCGGCGGTTCGACCCAGCGCGCCTGCTCGCCGGCGCACATGTCGTGCCCGGCGGACGCCGCCGCCGCGTCGACGAACCCCGCCCCGGCCGCCCGGGCCTGCCGCTGGAGCATCGCGTTGAGCTGCTGCTCCTTCTCCGCCAGGAAGTCCAGATCGGCGGGCGTCACGGCGTCACCCAGCACGGGTGCGCAGGCCGCCGGATCGGCGGGCAGCAGCGCCGGGTACCCGACCACGTACAGCCTGGCCTGCGGGGCCCGCCGGACCGCCTCGCGCAGCACGCCGGCCAGCTGCTCCCCCGCCGCCTCCACCTTGCGCTGCACCTGGTCGGCGCCGCTTCCGGCGGTGTAGTGGTCGCGGCAGGGGGCGGCGGCGGCCGGGCCGGCGCCGAGGCCCGTCATGAGCGACTGCACCAGGTTCTGCCGGGCGCACTCGGTGATGACGTCGACGAAACCGGCGTCGTTGCCGCCGATGCCGAGCGTCACCAGCCGGGTGGCCGGCGACAGCGCGTCCAGCTGGGGCGGGTTCGTCCCGCCGTCGGTCCGCTGGGTGCCCGTCAGGTCGCCCGTGCGCGCGGCACTGCAGCTGACGTCCCGGAAGTCCGCCCCCGCCAGGCCGAGTGCCCCCGCCACCAGCGAGGGGTAGTTGACGGCGGAGCGCGCGCAGCCCTTCGGCTCCCCGGTCTGCGGCCCGATCATCAGCCCCGAGGTGTACGAGTCGCCGAGCGCGACGTACGGGCCGGGGGGCGGCGTGGGAGTGGGCGTGGGGGTGGGCGTCGCGGGCCCGGACGGCGCAGGCGCGGGCCGCGCGGGCACGGCGCCCGAGCAGCCCGCGGCCAGCAGCAGCCCGGCGAGCGCGGACGCGGCGGCGGCCCGCCGCCTGCCCGGCAGCGGGTGTCGTCTCGGCATTGGTCCCCCCGGGGTAGGAATCAGCACGCCCTCGGTACGCGCTCGGACGGCGGCCCGTCCCCCGGGCACCTCGGCACCCCAACGAACGGACCCCGCCCGATGACTCCCGTACCCCCCGGCGCTACCCCGCCACCCGGCCGGCCGCCCGGCTAGTCGACGTCCCGCTCGTGCTCGGCGAGGAACTGCTCGAAGCGGCGCCCCAGCTCGTCGGCGGAGGGCAGGTCGGCGGCGGCCTCGGCGAGCAGGCTCTCCCGGCTCTCCGCGCCGGCCACCGCGTCGTACTGGCCCTCCATGCCCCGGATGGCCGAGCGCAGTTCGCCGTCGCCCTGGGCCAGCTGCTCCTCGATGTCCGCGTAGACCTCGCCGACCCGCTCGCGCAGCGAGTTGCCGGGCAGCACCAGGCCGGTGGCCGACTGGACGGCCTCCAGGATCAGCACGGCCGCGGCGGGGTAGGCGGAGCGGGCCACGTAGTGCGGCACGTGCACGGCGAAGCCCAGCACGTCGTGGCCGGCCTCGGAGAGCCGGTACTCCAGCAGTGCCTGGGCGCTGCCCGGCACCTGGGCCTGCTCGAACCACTGCGGGTAGCCGGCCGCGAGGTCGAGCCGGTTGCCGTGCGGCGTCAGGCCGACCGGGCGGGTGTGCGGCACGCCCATCGGGATGCCGTGGAAGTCCAGCGACAGCCGGACCTCGAAGCGGTCGGCCAGCTCGCGCACGGCCGCCGCGAAGCGCTCCCACTCGACGTCGGGCTCGGGGCCGGTGAGCACCAGGAAGGGCGAGCCGGCCGCGTCGTGCACCAGCTGGAGGAGGATCTCCGGCGGGTCGTAGGAAGCCCAGTGCTCACGGTCGAAGAGCATCGCGGGGCGCCGGGCGCGGTAGTCCACCAGCCGGTCGTGGTCGAAGCGGGCGACCACCTGCGGGGCGCCCTCCTCCAGCAGGTGGGCGACCACCTGGCCGCCGGCCTCGCCGGCGTCCATGAAGCCCTCGAAGTGGTACAGCAGCACCAGACCGGCCCCCGTGTCGCCCAGCGCCGCGTTCGCGGCGGCCACCGCCGCCACACCTTGCTGTTCCAGCTCGTACAGCGCCTGGGGATCTTGCACCGTGCACCCAACCCCGTTCGTTCTCGTCGTCGGCCGTGCCGGTCGGGTCGACCGGCCGGGTGTAGGTTCCGTGTCCGTCCGTGCCGCCCACCGGCGGCCCGGCGCGGGCCGCCGCCGTCACGGCGCTCTCGCCATCTCCAGCGTGCCGGACGCCGTCGGCATTCCCGTTGCGGCCGTGCTTCGTCCAAGGAACTGTCACCCGCCGGCCCGGAACCCGAGAATCATCGCACCCCGGCGGAAACCCGCTGGTCACACCCCCTCCAATGGCTCCTCGCGCCGCGCGCCGGGCAGATTCCGGGGCCCACGCGCAGCCGCCGCGGCGTACGCCGCCGGCCCACGCGCCCCCATTCGCGTGCCGCGAAGTGACGCACCGCCCTTTCACGGGTATCGTCCTCTCGCTGCCTCGCATCGTCGCGTCGTCGTCTCGTCGTCGGTAACGCCGTTGACCACGTCCCGGACCGCTGCTGGGCCAGCCCACACGACGCACCTTGCCTTCATCTGGCCGCCTGTTTCCCTTCGCGCTCCCGTTCCTTCCTCGGCCATCTCGCGGACGCACACTGTCCCCTCGCTCATCCCGCCGGACCGGTCCGTCGACCCGTGTCCGTTCCGGCACCGCGCTGCCCGATTCCGGGGCCGCCACCCCCCATTCCGTACGAACCGGGCACGCCGGCGTACGCGGGAACGGGCGGTGTCGTCCGGAGCCGGGGCGAACGTCCAGTCGCCCTCCGCGCCGTACCCCGGCACGCGAGGTCCCCCTCCGACCGCCGAAGGACCGAAGGTTCCGTGCCCGTACCCGTCATCCTCCACGGCCGCACCGTCCGGCTGGAGCCCCTCGCCGCGTACCACGCCGAAGCGCTGGCCCAGGCCGGCGCCGAGGACCGTTCGACCTACGCCTTCACCCCCGTCCCGCACGGCCTGGAGGCGGCCCGCGACTACGTCGCCCGCGCCCTCGCCGACCGGGCGGCCGGCCGCTCGCTGCCGTTCGCCACGGTGAGCGTCGCCGACGGCAGGGTGGTCGGCTCCACCCGCTTCCTCGAACTCGACTACTGGCAGGGCCCGCTGGTCTGGCCGCCGGTGCCGGGCATCCCGTTCGGCGACCCGGCCACCGCCGTGCCCGACGCCGCCGAGATCGGGAACACCTGGCTCTCGCCGCGCGCCCAGGGCACCGGCATCAACACCGAGGCGAAGCTGCTGATGCTCCGCCACGCCTTCGAGGTCTGGGGCGTCCAGCGCATCTCGATGCGCGCCGACGCCCGCAACCAGCGCTCCCGCACCGCCATCGAGCGGCTCGGCGCCACCTGCGAGGGCGTCCGCCGGGCCCACTCGCGCGGGCTCGACGGCGTCGTCCGCAGCACCGCCTTCTACTCGATCCTGGACGAGGAGTGGCCCGCCGTGCGCGACATCATCGAACTGCGGATCGCCGCCGCCACCTCGCCCAGCGCCCCGGACCGGGCGATCAACCAGGAGTGCCTTAGACACGGCGGCGGCAGCGGGCAGCTGATCTCCGCCTAGCGCACGTCAGTACCGGTAGCCCTGCTCGGCCAGGCCCAGGACCTGACCGAGCAGGGCCTGGTCACCCGGACCGCCGTAGCGGCCCGGGTGACACTCCACCAGCGCCGACACGGGCCGCACAGCACCGCCCCGGACCGGCGCCACGGTGACCGCCCAGACCGCGAACCCCGTCCAGCTGCGGCACAGGTGGAGAGTGCCCTCGGCGGTGTGGGAGACCCACCGCTGCTCCATCTCGCGCGGCCGCAGGCCGTGCCGGATGCGCTCCCACTGCGCCGCACTCCACTCCACCGCCGGGACGGGGTGCGGACGCGGCAGCAGCAACGGTTCCACCCCGCCCTGCCAGGTCGCGGCGGTCGCCACGCTGCCCGGCTCGGGCAGGGCCCAGGCGGGCAGCGGTTCGCGGGCGGCCAGCCACCCGGCGGGGATGCCCGCCGTGCCGGTGCGGGCGGCGACGATCCCGCCGGTGATCGCCGCCGTGGTGTCGACGTCCCCGCCGGCACTGATCGCGTCCCAGACCGCGCCCGGGTAGTCGTCGAGCCTGCGGGCCGCGCACCAGAGCGCGTACGGCACGGTGTCGGCGGCGCTGACCCGGCTGCCGTTCCCGAGCACCCGGGCGGCGGTACGCAGGTCCGGCTCGGCGAGCAGGGTGATCGCCTCGCCGATCCCGTCGCGGACTGCGCCGTGCGGCGTGAGGTCGCGCACCGCCGCCAGGAACGCCGCCGGGGTGAGCGGCTCCCGGCGGGCGGCGTGGGCGGCGGCGACCGCGACGGCGACGGCGCCGTCGACGGCCTGCGGGTGAGTGTGGGTGATCACGGCGGTGTCGGCGGCCGGCCGGACGGCAGCCGCCGGGTCGGCCGCGAAGGCGGCGCCGAGCGGGGCCACCCGCATCGCGGCGCCGTTGCCGTACGAGCCCTGCCCGTCGAAGGCCTCGGACGCGAGCCGCTTCGCGTCGCCGCCCTCGCGGACCAGCCGCAGCAGCCGGTTGGCGGCGGGCCCGTACCCGCGGTCGAAGTCGTGCCGGAGGGCGAAGGCGCGGGTCAGGTCGAAGGTGTCGATGCTGCCGCGCTCGGTACGGGCGGCGTGCACCGAGCAGGCCATCTCGGTGTCGTCCGTCCACGGCCAGGGGCCGGGCGGGGCGGTGCGGGCGGCGAGGTGGGCGCCGGCGCCGGGGACGAAGAACTGGGCACCGAGGGCGTCGGCGACCGAGAGTCCGTGCAGGGAGTCGAGCGCGGGATCGGTGGTCGCGGGATCGGTGGTCGCGGGATCGGTGGTCGCGGGAGCGGCCGGCGTGGAGTCGGTCGTGGAGTCGGTTGTGGGATCAGTCATCGGGCGGCATCTTCTCAGACTGAGAACATCCTGCCCAGGGGTTTTGCCGGGCCGGTCAGCAGCGGGCGTCGATCTCCTGGAAGCTCGCGTAGTGGTCGGCCGTCCAGTACTGCTCGCCGGCGCCGCCGGTGACGACCCGGCGGGTGCCGCGGTCGCCGGAGCCCGGGGTGACGACGGTGTACTCGTGGTAGTAGCCGGTGCGCTGCCTGGGCAGCCGGCTCTCGCGGTTCTCGAAGACGATGCCGTCCGAGCGGTAGGGGTACGGACCGCCCCGGGCGATCAGGGTGAGGGTGTCGCGGGCCTGGCCGGGGAGTTTCGTCCGGCAGACGTCGGCGAGGGCGGCGCTGTCCGGGGTCCAGCCGCCCGCCGGGGCGGCGGAGGCCGAGGGCCGGGCGCCGGTGGCCGGCTTGTCCTGGTGGCCGGTGAGCGCGTAGGCGCCCGCGGCGGCGATGGCGCAGACCAGGAGCACGGCGACGGCGATCATGCGGTTGCGGCTGGTCATGGAGCTGGTCATGGCCCCAGCTTGCCGGGAGCGCCCGGCGGGTGGTCCGAGCGGGGCGCGGTCATCACCCGATCGGCTCAGAGCATGCGGTCGGGGCGGGAGCGGACGCCATTGTCCCCTCCCGCCCCAACTGCTGTACGTACGCCGGTTCTCCTGCGCCGAGCTCCGGTGTACGCCCCTCCCCGGTGGGAGGGGATGCGGTCAGCGGTCGTCGCTGCGGAGGTCGGGCCCCGGGCGGCCGATGCCTGGCCGCCCGGGTGCCCGCCGCCGTCAGCGCGAGTCGCTGCCCGCCGTTTCGAGGGCGGCGCGGCCTGCCTCCAGGCGCGCCACCGGGATCCGGAAGGGGGAGCAGGAGACGTAGTCCAGCCCCACCTCGTGGAAGAAGTGCACCGACTCGGGGTCGCCGCCGTGCTCGCCGCAGACGCCGAGCTTGAGATCGGGGCGGGTGGCCCGGCCGGCCTCGACGGCGTGCTTGACGAGCGCGCCGACGCCGTCCCGGTCGATGGTCTCGAACGGGGAGACCCCGAAGATGCCCTTCTCCAGGTACGCGGTGAAGAACGAGGCCTCCACGTCGTCGCGGGAGAAGCCCCAGACGGTCTGGGTGAGGTCGTTCGTCCCGAAGGAGAAGAACTCGGCGGCCTCGGCGATCTGGCCGGCCGTCAGGGCGGCGCGGGGCAGCTCGATCATGGTGCCGAGCTTGATGTCCAGCCTGACGCCGGTGGAGGAGGCCACCTCGGCGAGCACACGTTCGCACTCGTCGCGGACGATCTCCAGCTCCTGGACCGTGCCGACCAGCGGGATCATCACCTCGGGCCGCGGGTCGCCGCCGGCCAGCCGGCGCTCGGCCGCGGCCTCCGCGATGGCCCGCACCTGCATGCCGAACAGGCCGGGGATGACCAGGCCGAGCCGGACTCCGCGCAGGCCCAGCATCGGGTTCTGCTCGTGCAGCTTGTGCACGGCCTGGAGCAGCCGCAGGTCGTTCTCGTTCGGGTCCTTGCGGGCCTCGGCGAGGGCGACGCGCACCGACAGCTCGGTGATGTCGGGCAGGAACTCGTGCAGCGGCGGGTCGAGCAGCCGGACGGTGACGGGCAGCCCGTCCATCGCCTGGAACAGCTCGACGAAGTCGCCCTTCTGGAGCGGCAGCAGGGTGCCGAGCGCGACCTCGCGGTCCTTGTCGTTGTCCGCCAGGATCAGGTGCTCGACCTCCTTGCGGCGCTCCTCGCCGAGGAACATGTGCTCGGTGCGGCACAGGCCGATGCCCTGGGCGCCGTAGCGGCGGGCGCGGTTGGCGTCCTCGGCGTTGTCCGCGTTGGCGCGGACCGCGAGCCGGCGGCGTACGTCGGCCTGCGACATCAGCCGGTGCACGGCCTGGACCAGCCCGCCCTGGACGTCGGCGCCGGCGTGCAGGGTGCCCTCGAAGTACTCGACCACCGGCGACGGCAGCACCGGCACCTCGCCGAGGTAGACCTTGCCGCTCGCACCGTCGATGGAGACGATGTCGCCCTCCTCGACGACCCGGCCGTCGGCGGTGGTGAAGCGGCGGCGCTTGGTGTCGACCTCCAGCTCCTCCGCGCCGCAGACACAGGTCTTGCCCATGCCGCGGGCGACGACGGCCGCGTGCGAGGTCTTGCCGCCGCGCGAGGTGAGGATGCCCTCGGCCGCGATCATGCCGTCCAGGTCGTCCGGGTTGGTCTCCCGGCGGACCAGGATGACCCGCTCCCCGGAGCGGGACCACTTCACGGCGGTGTAGGAGTCGAAGACGACCTTGCCGACGGCCGCGCCGGGCGAGGCGGCGATGCCCCAGGCCACCTGCTTGGAGGTGGCGTCGGGGGCGAAGCGCGGGAACATCAGCTGGGCGAGCTGCCCGCCGGTGACCCGGTGCAGCGCCTCGTCCAGGTCGATCAGGCCCTGGTCGACGAGCTGGACGGCGATCCGGAAGGCGGCCGCGGCGGTGCGCTTGCCGATCCGGGTCTGGAGCATCCAGAGCTTGCCGCGCTCGATGGTGAACTCGATGTCGCACAGGTCGCGGTAGTGCAGTTCGAGCTTGTGCATGATCGCCATCAGCTCGTCGTACGACTTCTTGTCGAGCTGCTCCAGCTCGGCGAGCTGGAGGGTGTTGCGGATGCCGGCGACGACGTCCTCGCCCTGGGCGTTGGAGAGGTAGTCGCCGTACACGCCGACGGCGCCGGTGGAGGGGTCGCGGGTGAAGGCGACGCCGGTGCCGGAGTCCTCGCCGAGGTTGCCGAAGACCATGCTGCACACGTTGACGGCGGTGCCGAGGTCGTTCGGGATCCGCTCCTGGCGGCGGTACAGGCGGGCCCGGTCGCCGTTCCAGGAGTGGAAGACCGCGTGGATGGCGAGGTCCATCTGGCGGCGCGGCTCCTGGGGGAACTCGCGGCCGGTCTCGCTCAGCACGATGCCCTTGAAGGTCTCGACCAGTACCTGGAGGTCGGAGGCGTCCAGGTCCAGGTCGTCGGTGGTGCCCTTGGCGCGCTTGGCCTCTTCGAGGGCCTCCTCGAAGAGGTCGCCCTCGACGCCGAGCACCGTCTTGCCGAACATCTGCACCAGGCGGCGGTACGAGTCCCAGGCGAAGCGCTCGTTGCCGGACTGCGCGGCGAGGCCGAGCACCGAGGTGTCGGAGAGCCCGATGTTGAGCACGGTGTCCATCATGCCGGGCATCGAGAACTTGGCCCCGGAGCGGACGGAGACCAGCAGCGGGTTGTCCGGCTGGCCGAGCTTCTTGCCCATCTCCTGCTCCAGGGCGTCGAGGTGCGCACTCACCTCGGCGTGGAGCGAGGCCGGCTCGCTGCCGGTCTCCAGGAAGACCTTGCAGGCCTCGGTGGTGAGGGTGAACCCCGGAGGGACGGGGAGGCCCAGGTTGGTCATCTCTGCGAGGTTGGCGCCCTTGCCGCCGAGAAGATCCTTGAGGTCCTTGTTTCCTTCAGTGAAGGAGTAAACAAACTTCTGTGTGGACGGCACGGGTCGGTCTCCTCGCACACGGTTGCCCTGACGCCGGAGAACATACCCATTTCCAAGGCGTTGTCGCGCTGCCAATAGGCCGTACGAGGCCGGTACCGATGGGTAACCCAACGGATCGAATGCACCTACGGGCGTTCACCTCTGGTGGGGAAATCGTCCGCGTGACGCTAGCTAGCGTTCAACTCTTGAAGGAATGGAAACACGAAGATCACATATGGCCGACGGAGCGTAGCGGTCGGGCGCCCCCCGTGTTGCCCCGGATTGATTTCCTGCACCCGAACCACCCGATACGCCTCCGACCCCCTTCGGAAGGCGTTTGGCGCCCTTGCGGCCCGGATCGGACCCTGACCGGGCGTCAGCCGCCACCGTATGTGGTCAGGGTCACGGACGCATCTCACCTGTCGTGCGTAGCCGACTCGCGCAGATCGTCGCCCTGCGTCCGGAAACGAGTTCGTTCCGTGACCGGAACTGGCCTTGAAGGAGCCCTCTTGGCCAGGTTGTCCAAGAGGGCTCGGCCGCTCCGGCAGTCACCCCTCGCGGGGCATCTTGGCCGGATCGTCAGGGTCAGCCGCCAGAGGTGTCCAGTTCGGCGTCAACGCCCGGCAGCGCGCAGTCGTACGGATCGTCCAGCCAGCCCTCCGGGAGGACCACCCGGTTGTTGCCGCTGGTCCGGCCGCGCGGACCGTCGGCGCCGGCCGGCCACAGCTGCGACTGCTCCACCTGGGCCAGCGTGGCGCCCAGCTCCTCCAGCGAGCTGGAGTTCGCCAGCCGCACCCGCAGCTCCGAGCCGACCGAGAAGCCCTTGGTGTACCAGGCGACGTGCTTGCGGAAGTCCACCACGCCGCGCTGCTCGTCGCCCATCCACTCCCCCAGCAGCTGGGCGTGGCGCAGCATCGCCCGCGCCACGTCCGCGAAGGACGGCCGGGCCGGGTCGGTGTCACCCTCGAAGATCGAGACCAGGTCCTTGAACAGCCACGGGCGCCCCAGGCAGCCGCGCCCGACCACGACGCCGTCGCAGCCGGTCTCGCGCATCATCCGCACGGCGTCCGGCGCGGACCAGATGTCGCCGTTGCCCAGCACCGGGATGTGCGCCGGCACGGACTCCCGCAGCCTGGCGATCGCCGACCAGTCCGCCGTGCCGCCGTAGTGCTGGGCGGCGGTGCGCCCGTGCAGGGCGATCGCCGAGACGCCCTCCTCGGCGCCGATCCTCCCGGCGTCCAGGTAGGTCAGGTGCTCGTCGTTGATGCCCTTGCGCATCTTCATGGTGACCGGCAGCCCGCCGGCGCCCGCCACCGCCTCGCGCAGGATCTCCCGCAGCAGGTTCCGCTTGTACGGCAGCGCCGAGCCGCCGCCCTTGCGGGTCACCTTGGGGACGGGGCAGCCGAAGTTGAGGTCGATGTGGTCCGCCAGGCCCTCGTCCGCGATCATGCGGGCGGCCTTGCCGACCGTCACCGGGTCCACCCCGTACAGCTGGATGGAGCGCGGCTTCTCGCTCGGGTCGAAGCGGATCAGCTGCATGGTCTTCGCGTTGCGCTCGACCAGCGCCCGGGTGGTGATCATCTCGCTGACGTACAGGCCCTTGCCGCCGCTCTGCTCGCGGCACAGGGTGCGGAACGGCGCGTTGGTGATGCCCGCCATCGGGGCCAGCACCACGGGCGGCCACACCTGCATCGGGCCGATGGTCAGCGGCGCGAACTCGGCGGCGGCCGGAGCAGTGACCGGGGCGGGCGCGGGCCCGGCGGGGGTGACGGGGTCGGTGGCCGTGTCGGCGTTGGCGGTGGGCGTGGCGGTCATGCGGGCGGCGTCCTCAGGAGATAGGCGGTCTCGGCGGGAAGTGTGCGGGACTCTTCATTGTCCCCCACCCGGCCGAGTGACCCGTCAGCTCCCGGACGAGGCGATGATCACCGACCCCGAGCCGGTGGCCACGTCGATGCTCGCGCCGAGCCGGCGTCGGCCGGCACCGGATCGATGCTGCGGTCGCCGGACCCGCAACGTGGTGGAGGACGTGCGGACCGGCCCGGCGCGCGGTGGTCTTGCCCCGCCATGAAGGAGGCTGCAGTTCCGGGGGTGGAGCTGGGTACACCACCGTCGGGTGGATCACGCTACTGACAGCGGCGCCCCGGTCCGGAAGCCTTGACGGCATGACGACATCAGCGAAGGCAGCCCCGGAGCGGCCCGGCCCCGCCCTCCTCGTCCCGGCGGGCCCGTGGTCGGTACGCGCCGCCGGCGGCCGGCGGGGGCGGGCCGCCCTGGAGGTGTACGAGCACGGCGAACTGCTGGACGTGGTGGTGCTGTCGCGGCTGTCACCGGCGCTGCTGTGCGGGGCCCGGCGCTCGGTCACCGCCGGCCGGGCCGTCGGCCTCGCCTGGGGCCGGCTCCCGGCGGACGGCCGCCCGCCCCTGGTGGAGTTCACCGGCGGACGGTTGCGGCCGCTGCGCTGCCCGGCCCGGGTGGTCACGGTGTCGGGCGCGTTCTGGACGGCCCGGGCCGAGGGCCGGTTCAGCGGGGTGGAGGCCGTCCGGGGCGGCAGTGCGGAGCGGCTGCGGCTCGGCCGCGCCCGGCCGGTGGCCGGGTCGTGGTGAAAACCGGGATGCGCGGCGCGCACCGGTTCCCTACGGTGACTCGATGATCATTTCTCATGACGTGACCGGGACAGGTCCGGCGGTCGTCCTGCTGCACTCCACCGTCTGCGACCGGCGGATGTGGGACCCGCAACTGCCCGCCCTCGCCGCCGCCGGCCACCGGGTGGTGCGCTGCGACCTGCGCGGCTTCGGCCGGACCCCGGTACCGGACGGGCCGTACAACAACGCCGAGGACGTCCTGGACCTGCTGGACCACCTCGGCGTCGGGCAGGCGGCGCTGATCGCCTCCTCCGGCGGCGGCCGGGTCGCCCTGGAGATCGCGGCCCGCCGGCCGGAGCGGCTGACCGCGCTCGCACTGCTCTGCACCGCGCTCGCGGGACACCAGCCCAGCTCCGGACTCAGCGCCTTCGGCGACCGTGAGGACGCGCTGCTCGAAGCCGGTGACGTCGCCGGGGCGACCGACCTCAACGTGGCCGCCTGGCTGGGCCCCGAGGCCGACGACGCGACCCGGGAGAAGGTACGGGAGATGCAGCGCAACGCCTTCGACGTCCAGCTCGCCGCAGTCGAGGAGTTCGCCCAGATCCGGTACGACACCGACCTCTCCGCCGTCACCGCCCGCACCCTGCTCGTCAGCGGCAGCCACGACTTCGCCGACTTCCGGCAGATCGCCGCCCACCTGTCCGACCGGCTGCCGGACGCACGCCACCTCGAACTCCCCTGGGCGGGCCACCTGCCCAACCTGGAGCGGCCCGACGCGGTGAACCCGATCCTGCTCGGCTTCCTCCGGGAGACGCTCACCGCAGGCTGAGCACCGGGCGGGCCCGTCCCCGTCCCCCGGTTGTCAGACGGCGCCGAACTCGCCGCAGGCGGTGGCGGTCACGAACGCCCGCCACGCATCGGCGGGAAAGACCAGGGCGGGCCCCTCGGGGTCCTTCGAGTCACGGACGGGCATCACGCCGGGGAAGCCGTCGGCGACCTCGATGCACTCGCCCCCCTGGCCACTCGCAGTGCTCTTGCGCCAGCCGGCACCGGACAGGTCAATGTGCATGGCTCTCAAATTCCTTCCGTACTGCGCGGATCAGCTCGAAGGACGCGGCCTGCGAGAGCGCCTCGACCTGCAATCGATCGTAGTCCCTGGCCCAGGACGCGATTGTGTCCACGTCACGCTCCAGGTAGCCCCTCTGATGGGTCTCGGTGTACCCGATCACCGTGCGGTTGCGCATGGTGAGCAGAGTCACGGGATGCGTGAACGGACGGGCCTCCCCGAGGCTGAGCGGCGCCACTTGGATGATCACATTGGGCCGGTCCGAGAGCTGCTCCAAGTGCCCGAGTTGTGCTGCCATCACGGCCGGGCCGCCGATGGGCCGCCGGATGCTCCACTCGTCGATCACCGCCTGCACGAAAGGGGGCGAGGCCGCGTCCAGCCGCTCCTGCCGCGCCCGGAGAAACCTCACTCGCTCGTCCGCCTGCTGCTGGGTGGCGGTGCCCCGCCGGACGGGCGCGGACTCGTAGGCGGTCGCGTACTCCAGGGTCTGGAGAAGGCCCGAGATGACTCCCAGCTGGAAGAACCGGATGGCGACGGCCTCGGCCTCCCTGCTCGCGTACTCCGGAAAGCCCTCGATCAGCACACTGTGCTCAAGCTGGTCGAGCATCAAGGTCAGCGTCCCGCCGGTGACAAGCGCCTCGTCGGCCGCCTCCACGAACCTGCGGCTCGGCGGGCGCGCGCCACGCTCGACGCTGGAGATGTAGGCACCCGAGTACCGGATCACGCCGCCGAGCCCGATCTGCGTCAGACCCTGTGCCTCGCGTGACCGGCGGAGCTGCACGCCCAGCGCGGCGTGGGGGGACGACGCCGGGTCGAGGTCCTTGCGATTCACGGCCGCCTCCAATTGAACCTGCCCGAAGTGGCGACTTCAGACACTTCCGATCGTAGCGGCGCACAGTCACGCTGGAGGCACAGTCAGTGACAATGCTGAGAGTCGAACATCCCTGCGGAGTGGTAGTCGTGACCGGTCGTCATGCAGACAACGAACCCCGGCCCGTGACCGAACAGCGCGCCTTCCCGCCCTGCCGATGTGCCGGTCCCCGGTGCGACGGGCGGCCCGAGGCACTGCTGACGGTCACTCCCCCGGAGCCGGCTCACCTCGGTGCCGCGCCGCCCGGCGTCCCGTACCGTCCGAGCGTCCGGGGCGAACTCGTGCTCGACGTCCGGTCCGGGCGCCTCGGGACCTTCATGGACAGGCTCGGTGGTGCCGTGTACCTGCGACCCGTGTCCGGCGGGCCGGAGTGGGACACCGGCCCCCGGTGGATCGTCCGTCCGCCCGGGGCGGACCGGGCGCCGGAGCCGGGCACGGCGGCGGGCCCGGCATGACGGCTGCCGCTCCGGACGTCAGCTGGGCCGAGGGGCGTTGCTTCGGGTGCCTGGCGATCCAGGACGTGACGCCCGTCGGCACCCTGACGGCCGGGGGTGTACCGGTGCCGCTGCGGGTCTGCGGCTGGTGCCTGGACCACCTGGAGGCGTGGCACCGCGCCGAGATGCTGCGCCCGGCGGCCGGCCCCCTTGGCTGACGGAGCCGTGGGACGCCGGAGCGGGCCCACGGGACGGCCGCCCGGGTGGCGACCGCCGGCGGGCACCCCGTCCACGTGGACCGGGCCGTCACCGGCTACCGGCTGACGGCTGACGGCTGACGGCTGACGGCTGGGAGGATGCCCGGCGTCGTGCGCCCGGCGGGAATGGCCGGACAGGCGCTAGCCCGGGGCGGCCACGGTGTTCCGGATGGTGAAGCGAAGGCCGGCCTGGCGGGCCTGCGGCCCGGCGTCGTACTCGGAGAGAGTGCCGGTCGCCCGCAGGCCCTCCGCCCGGAGCAGTTCGAGAGCCTCGAAGTCCGAGACGTTCCGCGCGGCCAGGAGAACCTCCGACACCGTGGCGACCAGGCTTCCGGACTCGTGGTGGAGCTCGAAGCAGAAGGTGGGCGGGATGAAGCTGCGCACTCCGTTGTCCGTGATCCGCACCGGCTGGTCGACCTGCTGCCCGGTCAACCCTCCGCGCTCCATCTGCCGTCGGGGCAGTGCTCGGTGGGCAGCCAGGCCTTGCGTCGGACGTCGCAGCCGCAGAGCCCGCAGACGCTCTTCTGCTGCGCGGAGCCGGTCAGCCGGTAGAGCCTGCTCTTCGGCGGGACGGCCAGGTGTTCGCAGCCCTGGCAGGCGGTCATGCGAGCCCGGTAGGCGTCCTCGGGCACCCGTCCGAACCCGGAGGCGGCCCAGCGCCCGATCGCCACGCCGGCCCGCGACAGCAGCTCGGTGGTGCGGATCTCCGGCGGGGCGGTGCGGCCGGCCTCCGGCCCGAGGAGGAGACCCAGCATCGCCGGGTCGTTCCTGCAGAGTTCGAGGTGATGGAGGTAGAGCGGATCGTCCACGATCTGGGTGAGCACCGAACTCGTCAGCAGCTGGGCCGGAATGCCCAGCTTTCTCGCGATCTCCTCCGAATCCGCTCCCTCTACTGCCGCGCCGTCCTCGACCTGTTGGACTGTCATGTTCTCAATTCCCTCAAAAGAATCCGGATAAGTGCACAACTGCCCGGCGAATCCTGCTTCCGCCGCGAGCGCTCGGCCGCTCCACCTGACTGCCGCCGAGCGCCCTGCCTCAGCGGGGCCCGCGCCCCGGGCGGAGGGGAGTCACCGGCTATCCGGCACACGCCGGCTTTCCGCTGAAGGAGACCGCCGCGTGGTAGGTCGCGACCCGGCACGCCCCGGCGGGGTGCCCGCATCCCGCGGAACCGCCGGGGGCCGTCGGGCTGTTCGGCACGCCGAAGAAGGCGGCCATCTGTGCGATGCCCGGGTCGACCATGGTGAAGTACGACTCGCCGAACCACACCTTGCGCATGATGTTGCGCACCCCTCGGTAGTCCGCCTGCCCTTCACAGGACATCCCGCTGGGGAAGGTGGGCACGCCCCCGTAGTGGTGGGCCAGTTCGTGCGCGAGCACGACGGAGATGCCCTCCAGCTCCAGGTCCGCGTCACGGACGAGACCCCCCTTGAGGTCGACGCGCCGGATCCCGTTCTCGACCCAGGCGTAGGCGTTGACCTCGTCGCTCGCCCAGTCCAACGAGTAGGTGACATCGGGGTAGAAGGGCTTGTGCTGGGCGATCAGCGCCTCGACCCACTCGCGCGACATGGGGTCGTTGAAGCCCCGCTTGGGCGAGGCCCTCTTCGCCTCCGCCACGTCCGGCGGGAGGAAGCTGCAGGCGTCCTCCGGGATCCTGATCTTCGTCGCCTCCGCGGGGATGAAGGTGTTGCCGGTCTCCTGGTCGGCGACGTTGTTGTTGCTGATCCTGATCGGCGAGTCACCGGCGAAGCCGGCGGGCAGCTCGGGAGCCTGGATGCTGGCCTCGCCGAACCGCTCGATGTACGCGGGGGATCCGACCACCGGCAGGTCCTGGTGGGCCGCGACGTTGAAGCCGGCCACATCCGTGCTGCGGGCCGTGATCTGCACCACGTAGTCGGCGCTGACGACGCCGTTGGTGTTCAGCAGGTGGCCGTCGAGGTCCGGGCCGACCGGGCCGCGGGAGGAGGCGGCGACGTGGTGGAAGCCGGCCAGGTAGTCGCCGATGTGGACGCCCTTGATCTCGACGGGCTCACCGGCCGGGGAGACGAGGCGGTCCTCGACGTTCAGCCGGTCGGCCCGCCTGAGGAGCTTGTCGGGCCCCGCCAGGAGGAACAGGTGGTCGCTGGTGACGGCGATCGCGGTGTCGTCGTAGCGCACCAGCACCGTGTACTTCTGTCGCGAGGCGCCCGTGGTGCCACCGCTGAAGACGACGCGCTGGGGCGCCCAGTTCAGCCCCGTCCCGGCGGCCAGCACCTCGTCGCCCACAAGATAGGTCTCGATCGCCTTGAACGAGCCGCTCCCCTCCTGCACCAGCGTGCCGAAGGCGAGACAGGAACAGGAGCAGTTGCAGATCCCGTTCTCGTCCCGGGTGATGACCGGGTGGTTGACGGCCCAGCCCTCCGACTTGCAGACCTCGTTGATCTCCTCGTCGGCACCGCTGCAATGGGCGGAACTGCATTGACGAAGGGTCATTTCTCTCCATCTGATCGTAGACGAACAGGTCACCCCTGGCCATCCTCAACGCCAGGGGTGAGGTGCTGTCAAGCTAAGGCCCGCGCAGGCCCATTGCCACTCGCCACGGCGCGATTCACCCGCCTGCACTAGATCGCACCCAAATGATCTTCCAGTCAACGAAGTTGCGCGGGAACGGACCCGGACACGGGCGCCGGCGAACCCGCCGGGGACACGCCGGGACAGGTGCACGAGGTACCGCCCGCGCCAAACCGTTGGAAGAGTGTCAGTGCCCGGTGGGATCATCGCGCCATGACGACGACCACGCCCAGCACGCCCGCCGAGACCCGCACCCGCGAGGAGCTCACCACTCTGGTGGCGTCCGGCGCCCGGCCGAAGTACCTGCTGTTCTGGGGTCACCGGCCGCAGCCGGGCGGGCAGATCGGGCCGGGGGCGCTCAGCCAGTGGTGGCCGTCGCCGTTCGTCGTCGACGGCGAGACGTACCCGACGGCGGAGCACTGGATGATGGCGGGCAAGGCACGGATCTTCGGGGACGAGCAGATCGTGCCGCGCATCCTGAAGGCCCGCACGCCGGCCGAGGCGAAGTCGCTGGGCCGGCAGGTGAAGAACTTCGAGGAGAAGCGCTGGGTGGCGGGCCGGTTCGAGCTGGTGGTGGCGGGCAGCGTCGCCAAGTTCGGGCAGGACCAGGCGCTGCGGGCGTACCTGCTGGGCACCTCGCAACGGGTACTGGTGGAGGCCAGCCCGCTGGACCGGATCTGGGGCATCGGGCTCGCGGCCGACGACGAGAACGCCGTGAAGCCGTCCCAGTGGCGGGGGTTGAACCTGCTCGGCTTCGCGCTGATGGAGGCCCGCGCCCGGCTGGCGTACTGAGGCGGGCGGGCCTTGTCCCGTACCGCCCTGCTCCTGGACGCCACCGTGGTGGTGTCGGCCAGCGCCGCCCTGGTCGTTGCGCCGGGAGTGCTGCGCCGGCCCGTGCCGCCGTCGGCCCCCGCGCGCCGCAGGTGGTTCGGCGGTCCGGCGGCGGCACTGGCGGCCGTGGTCGCGCTGATCTACCTGAACCAGGTGCTGTTCGGCGTGTACGTGCTCCGGGTGCACGGCGGCGACACCTCGTTCGTCGCGCGGTACCTGCCGCCGGGCTGGTTCGCGGTGGCGGACGGAAACGCGCCCGTCCGCTGGCTGGCCGCGCACGTGCCCGCTCCCGGGCTGCTGGCGCCGACCGTGCTGCGCGTCCAGGCGTTCCTCGAACTGCCCTTCGTGCTCCTGGCGTTCGCGACGGTGCTGCGCCGGCTGGACGGCGGCCGGTACCTGCGGGTGGTGCGCTCCCCGCTGCTGCTGCTCGCCGCGGCCTCGTACACGGTGGCGTTCTGCGTGGTCGAGTGGGATCTGCACAACCCCTACACGGTCGACGACATCCTGCTCAGGCTGCTGTCCGCGGTGGCCGCCCCGCTGCTGGTCCGGGCCGTGGCGGCGCGGGAGCGGGCCCAGGAACGGCCGGTGTCGGTACCGGGCCTGCTGCTGTCCGGCGTCTCGTTGTGGGCCGTCGGGTATCTCGTGCTGGTCGTCTACGACACCGCGCTGCTCTACAACCTGGCCCGGCTCGGCGACCGGCTGCCGGGCGCGGCTGCGGCACTGGCCGTGCTGGCCGCCGCCGAGTACGGCGCCGCGGTGGCCGAACGGCGGGCACCGGCCGCCGGTCCCGCCGTGGCGACGGTCGCCGACGTGCTGGGCCGGGCGCTGGTGCTGTTCTTCGTACCCGCGCTGGCGATCCGGTACGGCGCCTCGTTCGGCACCCCGGCCCTGGCGGCGGCCGCCGCGGCCCTCGTACTCCTGTGGTCGGCGGCCGCGCTGACGCACGGGCGCGTCGTCACGGCGGCAGGCCTGGCCGGGGCCGCGGTTGCCTGGGCGGCCGTCCGCCTCACCGCCGACGCGTACTACGAGGCCGCCCTGCTCCGGGGTGCGACGGCCTTCCTGCTGACGGTCGTCGGGGTCTGCGCACTCGCCGACCGACACGTCCGCACCGCCCCCGAACCGCTGCGAAAACGAGCCGACTCACCGCCGTAACACGCCCGCCGTATCGCCCCGCGAGGATGACCCGCAGTCAGAGCCGGTCTCTCGGGGCCCGGCTCCGAAGGTCGGGGCGCGGTGGAGGGATCGGACGGCGCGATGACGGTGCACCAGGAGAGCAGGATCCGCCCGTCGGCGGAGCAGGACGCCCAGGCACTGCGCGCGGAACTCGACGAACTGCTGCGCGCCAGGCAGTACGCGACGCAGCGCGAACGCCACCTCGCCGAGGCCGTGCAGGCGGCGGCCCAGCCGGACCGCGACCACGGGTACGCCCACCCGCAGCAGCGGCCGGACCCGGACCTGCTGCGGCAGCTCGACCATGCGCGACACCTGCGCGAGGGGCTCGGCGCACGCTGCCTGGAGCTGAGCGAGCGCCTGCTCGGCGTCGAGGACCACCTGCGCCGGCGCATCCCTGAGCCCGCACCTGCCCCCGCCCCCGTGACCGCGCCGGCTCCCGTACCGGAACCCCGGCGCAAGCGCCCCACGGGGGCGCGCTTCGGCGGCGTGTACGAGCAGGAACCGGCCGCTCCCGCACCCGTTCCGGTAACGGCTCCGGCCGCGCCGCGAGCGACCGGAGCCCGCTTCGGCGGTGTGCACACCGGGGCGCCCGAAGCCGCACCGCAACCGCCGGTGGCTGCCGCCGCCCCGGCCCCCGCTGCCGCCCCGCAGCCCCGCACGCAAGCCGAACTCACCGCCCTCGCCACCCGGATCGGCGGACTGCACCGGCGCGGCTCCACGCACGAGTCGGCCGCCCTGGTCGCCCAGGCCGCGGTGACGCTGACCCCGGCCGACGTCTCCCGGCTCGCCGCGCTGCTGCGCTCGGGCGGCCCGGCGGGTGCGGCCGCGTACCTGGCCCGCGCCGTCGCGCACGGCACGCCCGGCCACGCGGCCGGCACCCTCGCCGAACTGCGCCGGGCCGGTCTGAGCGGCGAGGCGACGGAGCTGTTCCACGCCCTGTGGGGCTATCCGGCCGCCACGCTGCCCGAGTTGCTGGCCGCCCTGGAGCACACCGGCCAGGGCGCCGACGGGCAGACCCTGCTCTGGGAGTGGGGCTCGGCGCCGCCGGCCGAACTGGCGGCGCTGGCCGCGCTGCTGGCCGCGGCCGACCGCCCGGCCGACACCCGGACACTGCTGCGCCAGGCGGCCGCGATGCCCGTCCCGCAGGTGGCCGAACTGGCCGCGACCCTGGACGGGCAACTGGCCGCCGTGCTGCTGCGCGAGCTGGTGGCGCTGCGCCCGCCCACCGACCTGGCGCTGGTCGCCGGGGGCCTCACCGGCGACCCCGGCCGGTACGCCGCGCTGCTGGACGCCGTCGCCGAGTCCGGCGAGGGGCGGCAGCGCGCCGCCGCGGCCGCACTGCGCTCGGCGGGCCTGCCGACGGCCGCCGAGCCTCCCCGGGGCCGACGCGGCCGGCGCTGAGCCGAGCCGGACCCTGCCGACCCGAGCCGGGCGGAGCCGGTCAGCCGGTGGGCCGGCCACAACGCGAAGGCCCCCGCGCACCGGAGCGGTGCACGGGGGCCTCGGGAGTGCCGTGGTGTCAGCAGCCGATCAGACGGGCCGCCAGGTACGTCTTCACCTGGTCGAGGGAGACGCGCTCCTGCGCCATGGTGTCGCGGTCACGGATGGTGACGGCGTTGTCCTCAAGGGTGTCGAAGTCGACGGTGACGCAGAACGGCGTGCCGATCTCGTCCTGGCGACGGTAGCGCTTGCCGATCGCACCGGCGTCGTCGAACTCGACGTTCCACGCGGTGCGCAGGTCGGCGGCGAGGCCGCGGGCCTTCGGCGAGAGGTCGGCGTTGCGCGAGAGCGGCAGCACGGCGACCTTGACCGGCGCGAGGCGCGGGTCGAGGCGCATGCCGACGCGCTTCTCCATGACGCCCTTGGCGTTGGGCGCCTCGTCCTCGAAGTACGCGTCGAGCAGGAAGGCCAGCATGGCGCGGTTGAGGCCCGCTGCCGGCTCGATGACGTACGGGAAGTAGCGCTCGCCGGACTCCTGGTCGAAGTACTTGAGGTCCTGGCCGGAGTGCTCGCTGTGCACGCGCAGGTCGTAGTCCGTGCGGTTGGCGATGCCCTCCAGCTCGGAGAACTCGGAGCCGCCGAAGTTGAAGCGGTACTCGATGTCGACCGTGCGCTTGGCGTAGTGCGAGAGCTTCTCCTTCGGGTGGTCGAAGAAGCGCATGTTCTCGGTGCGCAGGCCGAGGCCGACGTACCAGTCCCAGCGCTGCTGGAGCCAGTACTCGTGCCACTTCTCGTCCTCGTCCGGCTTGACGAAGAACTCCATCTCCATCTGCTCGAACTCGCGGGTGCGGAAGATGAAGTTGCCGGGCGTGATCTCGTTGCGGAAGCTCTTGCCGGTCTGGGCGATGCCGAACGGGGGCTTCTTGCGCGAGGTCTGCTGGACGGCCTTGAAGTTGGTGAAGATGCCCTGCGCGGTCTCCGGGCGCAGGTAGGCCAGGCCGCCGGCCTCCTCGGTGACACCGAGGTGGGTCTTCAGCATGCCCGAGAACTCCTTGGGCTCGGTGAAGGAGCCCTTGTTCCCGCAGTTGGGGCAGTTGAGGTCGGCGAGGCCGTTGGCCGGCAGCTTGCCGTGCTTGGCCTCGTACGCCTCCTCCAGGTGGTCCGCGCGGAACCGCTTGTGGCAGGAGAGGCACTCGGTCAGCGGGTCGTTGAACGTGGCGACGTGGCCGGAGGCCTCCCAGACCTCGCGGGCCAGGATCACCGACGAGTCGAGCCCGACGACGTCCTCCCGCGCGGTGACCATCGAACGCCACCACTGGCGCTTGATGTTCTCCTTGAGCTCGACACCCAGTGGCCCGTAGTCCCAGGCGGCGCGCTGGCCACCGTAGATCTCGCTGCAGGGGTAGACGAAGCCACGGCGCTTGCTCAGGCTGACGATCGTGTCGATCTTGTCGGCGGCCACAGTGCTCTCTTCATAACGACGGCACGGTCAGGGCACGGCTGGTTGCTCGTACCCGAATACCTCAGGTTACCGGCCATACGGGTACCGGGTTCAAATCGGTATCGGCCACGAGGTGCCGGGCCGGCGACGGCCGGATGGCCGCGCAGGGCACTCGCACGCCCGTACGACATTCATCCGATCGGGTGAGTTGACAATCATTTCCACATAAGATGAGAATGGTTGTCATGACGATGACCCGCCGCCTTCCCCGCGCCATAGCCCTGACCGCCACGGCCGTGATCGGCGCGCTCGCGCTCTCCGCCTGCGGCGGGAACAGCAGCGCCGAGGGATCGGACGGCAAGCTGCACGTCGTCGCGTCCTTCTACCCGATGGAGTACCTCGCCGGGCAGATAGGCGGCGACCACGTCAGCGTCACCGACCTGACCGCCGCCGGCGTCGAGCCGCACGACCTGGAGCTCACCGCCAAGCAGGTCGCCGCCGTCCAGAAGGCCGACGCGCTGCTCTACCTCAAGGGCCTGCAGCCCACCGTCGACCAGGCCGTCGAGCAGTCCCACGCCAAGCACGTCATCGACGCCACCGCCGCGAGCCCGCTGGTCGACCACCACCTCGACGAGGGCACCGAGGAGGCCGGCCACGACCACCCCGCGACCGCCGGCGACCCGCACATCTGGCTGGACCCGACCCGCTACGCGGCGGTCGCCCGGAGCGTGGGCGCCGAGTTCGCCAAGGCGGACCCGGCCCACGCCGCCGACTACACCAGGAACACCGACGACCTGGTGAAGCGGCTCACCGGCCTGGACCAGGAGTTCCGGGACGGTCTGCGCGACACCACCACGAAGACCTTCGTCACCAGCCACGCCGCCTTCGGCTACCTCGCCGACCACTACGGCCTGACCCAGGTCGCCATCAACGGCGTGGACCCGGAGGCCGAGCCCACCCCGGCCCGCCTCTCCGAGGTGCAGAAGGCCGCCCGGGAGAACGGCGTCACCACGATCTTCTTCGAGTCGCTGGTCAGCCCCAAGCTGGCCGAGACCGTCGCCAAGGACCTCGGCCTGAAGACCGCCGTCCTCGACCCGATCGAGGGCATCAAGCCGGAGTCGGCCGGCGGCACCGCCGGGGCCGACTACCTGACGGTGATGAAGCAGAACCTCACCAACCTGCGGGCCGCACTCGGCGCCACCAGCTGACGGGACGAGACAGCACCATGCCCCACACCCCCGCGGCCGTCTGCCTCTGCGACGCCGTCGCCTCGCTCGGCGGCCGGCCCGTCCTGCGCGGCGTCGACCTCCTGGTGCAGCCCGGCGAGGTGGTCGCCCTGCTCGGCGCCAACGGCTCCGGCAAGTCCACCACCGTCAAGACCGTGATCGGCGCCGTCCCGCTGGAGCGCGGCGGCCTCGAACTGTTCGGCACGCCGTTCGCGAAGTTCAGGGACTGGCACCGGATCGGCTACGTCCCGCAGCGCACCACCGCCGCCGGCGGCGTGCCCGCGACGGTGCGCGAGGTGGTCTCCACCGGGCGCCTGCCGCAGCACCGGCTGCTGCCGTTCCGCCGCCGGGACCGCGAGGCGGTCGACCGCGCGCTGGCCGCCGTCGGCATGCTGGACCGCGCCCAGGACGGCGTCGCCGACCTCTCCGGGGGCCAGCAGCAGCGGGTGCTGATCGCCCGCGCGCTGGTCGGCTCGCCGGACTTGCTGATCATGGACGAACCGATGGCCGGCGTGGACGCCGCCAGCCAGCAGGTGCTGGCCGACACCCTGCGCAGCGAGGTCGCCCGGGGCACCGCCGTGCTGCTCGTGCTGCACGAACTCGGGCCGCTGGAGCCGCTGATCGACCGCGTCGTGCTGCTGCGCGACGGCTGCGTCGCCCACGACGGCCCGCCCGTGCCGAACACCGGCCTGCACGCGCTGCCCGGCCACGACCACGTCCACCCGCACGCGGACGACGACCGTCTGACGACCCCGAGGCTGCTGGCATGACCGAGATGCTCTCCTACGACTTCATGCAGCGGGCGCTGCTCGCCGCCGTCCTGGTCGGCGTCACGGCGCCCGCCGTCGGCATCTACCTGGTGCAGCGGCGCCAGGCGCTGATGGGCGACGGCATGGGGCACGTCGCGATGACGGGCGTCGGCCTCGGCTTCCTCTTCCAGACCAGCCCGGTCTGGATGGCCGTCCTGGTCTGCGTGCTGGGCGCCGTCGCCATGGAGCTGGTCCGCTCGCGCGGCAACCAGCGCGGCGACATCGCCCTCGCGATGCTCTTCTACGGCGGCATGGCCTGCGGGAAGCTGCTCGTCTCGCTCTCCGCCCAGGCCGGCTCCGGCAGCCTGGAGAGCTACCTGTGGGGCTCCATCCTGACCGTCGCCCCCGCCGACCTCGCCACCATCGCCGCGCTCGGCGCCGTCGTGGTCGCCGTCACCGTGGGGCTGCGCCGCCAGCTCTTCGCGATCTGCCAGGACGAGGAGTTCGCGAAGGTCACCGGTCTGCCCGTGCGCTTCCTCAACCTGCTGCTCGCGGTGATGGCCGCGGTCACCGTCACCGTCGCCATGCGGGTGGTCGGCCTGCTGCTGGTCAGCGCCCTGATGGTGGTGCCGGTGGTCGCCGCCCAGCAGCTCACCCGCTCGTTCGCCGCCACCCAGGCCGCCGCGATCGCCCTCGGCGTGGTCGTCTCGCTGGCCGGCGTGACCGGCTCCTACCAGCTGGACGTGCCCTCCGGCCCGGCCATCGTGCTGCTGGCCATCGCCGTTTTCGCCCTGTTCAGCCTGCTCGCGGCCCCGCTCGCCCGGCGCAGGCACCGGGCCCGGCCGGACCACGGCCCGGAGGTCTGCGACGTCCGACTGCCCGGACAGGGCGTGCTCACGCCGAATACTGCCGTCCCGGGCGGCCCGGAGGCCGGGGCGGGCCTGGCACAATGAGCTGCGAGATGCCCCCACCCCCAGGAGGACCCACGGTGACCACCGCAGGCCCGACGCCGCGCGCCCGATCGACCCGGCAGCGAGCCGCCGTCTCGGCGGCCCTGGACGAGATCGAGGACTTCCGCAGCGCGCAGGAGCTGCACGACATGCTCAAGCACCGGGGTGACTCGGTCGGCCTGACCACCGTCTACCGCACCCTGCAGTCGCTCGCCGACGCCGGCGAGGTCGACGTGCTGCGCACCTCCGACGGCGAGGCCGTCTACCGCCGCTGCAGCAGCGGGCACCACCACCACCTGGTCTGCCGTCACTGCGGTGCCACCGTCGAGGTCGAGGGCCCCGCCGTCGAGCGCTGGGCCAACGCGGTCGCCGCCGAACACGGCTTCAGCGACATCGCGCACACCCTGGAGATCTTCGGCACCTGCGCGGAGTGCGCCAAGAAGTCCTGAGCCGGAACGCGCAGGGGCCCGTGGGAGTCACCTCCCACGGGCCCTCACGCGTTCCCCGGCCGGCCGGTCAGCGCTGCGGCGGCACCTCGGCGCCGGCCACCTCGTTGGGCAGCGCGCCGCCGAAGCGGCGGTCGCGGCGGGCGTACTGCTCGCAGGCGCGCCAGAGGTCCCGGCGGTCGAAGTCGGGCCAGAGCACGTCCTGGAACACGAACTCGGCGTACGCGGACTGCCAGAGCAGGAAGTTGGAGGTCCGCTGCTCGCCGCTCGGACGCAGGAAGAGGTCCACGTCCGGCATGTCCGGGTGGTACATGTACTTGGCGACGGTCTTCTCGTTGACCTTCTTCGGGTCGAGCTTGCCGGCCGCGACGTCGGCGGCGATGGCCGCGGCCGCGTCCGCGACCTCGGCCCGGCCGCCGTAGTTGACGCACATGTAGAGGGTGACGGCGTCGTTGTCCTTGGTCTGCTCCTCGGCGACCTGGAGCTCCTGGACGACGCTCTTCCAGAGCTTGGGCATCCGGCCGGCCCAGCGGACCCGTACGCCCATCGCGTCCATCTCGTCGCGGCGGCGGTGGATGACGTCCCGGTTGAAGTTCATCAGGAACTTCACCTCCTCGGGGGACCTCTTCCAGTTCTCGGTGGAGAAGGCGTACAGCGAGATGTTCTTCACGCCCAGCTCGATGGCGCCCTTGAGCACGTCGAGGACGACGCTCTCGCCCACCTTGTGGCCCTCGGTGCGGGGCAGCCCGCGTTCCTTGGCCCAGCGGCCGTTGCCGTCCATCACGATGGCGACGTGCTCGGGGACCAGCTCACCCGGGATCTTCGGCGGCTGTGCGCCACTGGGGTGCGGGGTCGGGGGGAGGTACTCCCTCTGCTTGCTGCCGCCGAAGAGCCGTCGCGCTGCCATGCTCACTTCTCCACGTATCTCATCGAGCGGATTCCCCGCTCCAGGTGCCACTGCAGATAGGCCGCGACCAGGCCGCTGCCCTCCCGCCAGTACCGCGGCTCGCAGGCGTCGGCCGTCTGCCAGTCCCCTGACAGCAGCGAGCCGAGCAGTACCAGTGTCTCAGGGGAGGGTACGGCACAGCCGGGCACCCGGCAGTCCCCGCAGAGCACCCCGCCGGCCTGGAGCGAGAAGAACCGGTTGGGTCCTTCGAGTCCGCACTTGGCGCAGTCGGTGAAGCTCGCGCCGTACCCGTTGACGGCGAGCGAGCGCAGCAGGAACGCGTCCAGCACGAGGTGGGACTCGTGCGCCCCGGCGGCCAGTGTCCGCAGGCCGCCGACCAGCAGCAGGTACTGCTGGACGGCCGGCTCGCCCTCGTTCTCGGCGAATCGTTCCGCCGTCTCCAGCATGGCCGTGCCGGCCGTGTAGCGGCCGTAGTCGGTGACGATCCGGCCGCCGTACGGGGCGATCGTCTCGACCTGGGTGCAGAGCGGCAGACTGCGGCTCACCAGGTCGCTGTTGCGGCTGAAGAACTGGACGTCCACGTGCGAGAACGGCTCCAGCCGGGCGCCGAACTTCGACTTCGTCTTGCGCACCCCGCGGGCGACGGCGCGCACCTTGCCGTGGTGGCGGGTGAGCAGGGTGATGATCCGGTCGGCCTCGCCGAGCTTCTGCGCCCGCAGCACGACGCCGTCGTCCCGGTACAGGCTCATGCCGGTGCCTCGCAGCGGTCGGACGGGCTACCGGGCGGGCCGCCGGCGAACAGAGTGGACATCCCCCCATTCTCCCGCACCCGCACCCGCGCACCGGCCGCCGGGCGGGCAGCCGTGTACCCGCACCGGGTCCGTGGGGGGATGTCCGCCGGTGCGGGTCACAGCGGGCCCGGAACGTGGGGGCGCCGCCCGGCCTGCGGCCGGGAGCGGGTCGGGCCCGGCTCGGGGGTGAACCGGCAGTGGGCCGGTGACGGGCCGGGCTAGTGCGCGGCGCGGGTGGCCGCTTCCAGCAGGGTGCCGACCCGGTCCTCGCCGAGGGCGAGACATCGGCCGACGGCGGCCAGCGCCTCGCGCTCCTGCGGCAGGTACCGCCCGTCGGCGAGCGCGATCCAGGCGCCCTGCAGCAGCAGCCGCTCACGGCCCTGCTGGGCGAGGTGGGGGGTGAGCGGTTCGAGGGCGGCGTGGAGCTCGACGGTGAGGCCGTCGGCGAGGCCGTGCGCCTCGTGCAGTTCGCCGCCGAGCCCGGACAGGGCGGCCAGCGCGGCGATCACCTGGGCCTCGCCGCAGTCCTCGAAGCCGGCCTCCCGGACGACGCTGCAGGCGGCCTCCCGGGCGCTGCGGCTGCCGGTGCCGCCGGCGGCGAGCAGGGCGAGGGCGACGGTGTACTGGGCGTCGCGCAGCATGCCGGAGAGCCGGACGCTGGTGAGCTGCTCCAGGCTCTGCACCCCGTAGCGGCCGTGGCAGGAGGTGCACTGCACGCTGCCGATCACCGGGCCGAGCGGGAGCACCGGTGTGCCGAGAACCCGCAGCCACCGCCGGCCGTGCTGCCGACGGTAGTTGCGGTCTCCGCCGCAGCCTGGGCAGAAGAAGTCACCGAGAACGTCAGTCCGCCAGCGAGGACGGACACCCCACAACCCTGTCACGGCGCCACTCCCCAGACATGGCAGGCGGCCTGCACAACAATGGGCAGGTCACGCGACCGGACCCGTGGCCGTCCCACCGACCCCGGATTTCCGGTGGGTCGATGTTGCCACGGTTACCGGCACGTGTCAGCACCCCGAACGGGTTCCGACGCAGAAAAATGTGGCACAGAACACACGCGAGCGGGCCGCCCGGAAGGGCGGCCCGCTCGGTGGCCCGGGGGTATCCGTCCGGATTACCCGCGCTGCGCCCGGTTGACGGCGCTGATCATCGCCTTCAGGGAGGCCAGCACGGTGTTGCCGTCGATGCCGACGCCCCACAGGACCTTGCCGTCGACCGCGCACTCGACGTACGCGGCGGCCTGGGCGTCGCCGCCCTCGCTCAGGGCGTGCTCGGCGTAGTCCAGGACGCGGACGTCGATGCCGATCCCGGCCAGCGCGTCGCCGAAGGCGGAGACCGGGCCGTTGCCGGTGCCGGTCAGCGTGGTCTCGACACCGTCCACCACGGCCTGGGTGGTCAGGGCGTCCCGGCCGTCCTCGGTGGTCAGGCTGCGGGAGCCGCTCAGCGAGATCCGGCCCCACGGGTTGGCGGGCGTCGGCAGGTACTCGTCCTGGAAGACGGCCCAGATGTCGGCGGGGGTGACCTCGCCGCCCTCGGTGTCCGTCTTGGCCTGGATGATCCGGGAGAACTCGATCTGCATCCGGCGCGGCAGGTCCAGCTTGTGGTCGTTCTTCAGGACGTACGCGATGCCGCCCTTGCCGGACTGGCTGTTGACCCGGATGACCGCCTCGTAGCTGCGGCCGACGTCCTTCGGGTCGATCGGCAGGTACGGGACGCCCCAGGTGAACTCGCCGACGGGTACGCCGGCCGCCTTCGCGTCGGCCTCCAGGGCGTCGAAGCCCTTCTTGATGGCGTCCTGGTGCGAGCCGGAGAACGAGGTGTAGACCAGGTCGCCGGCGTAGGGGTGGCGCTCCGGCACCGGCATCTGGTTGCAGTACTCGGCGGTGCGGCGGATCTCGTCGATGTCGGAGAAGTCGATCATCGGGTCGACGCCCTGCGAGAACAGGTTCATCCCGACGTTGACCAGGTCCAGGTTGCCCGTCCGCTCGCCCTGGCCGAACAGACAGCCCTCGACGCGGTCGGCGCCGGCCATCACGGCCAGCTCGGCGGAGGCGACGCCGGTGCCGCGGTCGTTGTGCGGGTGGGTGGACAGGCAGACGAACTCGCGGCGGGACAGGTTCCGCGACATCCACTCGATCTTGTCGGCGTAGACGTTCGGCGTGGACCGCTCGACCGTGGTCGGCAGGTTCAGGATGATCTCGCGGCCCTCGCTCGGCTGCCAGACGTCCATCACCGCCTCGCAGACCTCCAGCGCGAAGTCCAGCTCGGTGTCGATGAAGATCTCCGGCGAGTACTCGTAGCCGAAGACGGTGTCGTCGCCCAGCAGCTTCTCCGCGTACTCCATCACCAGGCGGGTGCCGTCCACGGCGATCGCCTTGATGTCGTCCTTGCTGCCCTTGAAGACCACCCGGCGGAACAGCGGGGAGGTCGCGTTGTACAGGTGGACGGTGGCGTTCTTCGCACCGACCAGGGACTCCACGGTGCGCTCGATCAGGTCCTCGCGGGCCTGCGTCAGCACCGAGATGGTGACGTCGTCCGGGATCGCGTTCTCCTCGATCAGCGAACGGACGAAGGCGAAGTCGGTGGCGCCGGAGGAGGGGAAGCCGACCTCGATCTCCTTGTAGCCCAGCTTCACCAGCAGGTCGAACATCTTGCGCTTGCGGGCCGGCGACATCGGGTCGATCAGCGCCTGGTTGCCGTCCCGCAGGTCGGTGGACAGCCACCGCGGCGCCTGCGTGATCACCTTGCTCGGCCAGGTGCGGTCCGGCAGGTCGATGGTGCCGAAGGGCACGTAGCGCCCGAACGGCATGCCCGAGGGCTTCTGCTGCACGGCGGCTGCGGTGATCGGGGTCGGACGGTCGACGAACGGGCGCCCGGCGGGGATCGACGTGGCGGAGCTCTGCTCGGTCATGGAGTGACTCTCGGCTTCCGTGTGATGCGGGCTGGTCGGGGTGGTGGACACCCGACGGGCCGGCTGCTGCCGCGATCGGCGTTCATACGCGCACAGCACAGTCCCCCGCGGCGAGGGAGCCGGCCTCAGTGGACTACAGGCCCTCGCCGCGGCAGCTAAGAAGAAGCAGCCCGATACGCATGATGTGGCCAAGCGTAACCCAGGGCCCCACGAGGCCGAAGCGCATCGTGGGAGTTTTCCACCCGTTGAGACGAATGCCTCCCTGAGGAAGCAGTGACAAAGGGTTACTGATGCGTCACCCTGGGCAACATGACCACAGTCTCCCCGTTCTGCGCGATCGTTCCGCCCTACGTCCTCGACCGGCTCGCCGAGCAGGGCCATCTGGCCGCCGTCCGCTCGCTCGCCATCGACGCCGTGCACCGAGAGGCCCGCCTGCTGCCCGGCACACCGGCCCCCGGCCCGGCCCGCCCGCGGCGGGTCATCCGCGACGCCCGGCACACCGAACAGCTGCCCGGACGCACGGTGCGCACCGAGGGCGCGCCCCCCGTCCACGACGAGTCCGTCAACCACGCGTACGACGGCCTCGGCGCCACCTACGCGCTGTTCGCCGAGGTGTACGGCCGGCCGTCGATCGACGGCGCGGGGCTGCGCCTGGACGCCACCGTCCACTACGGGCGCCACTACGACAACGCGTTCTGGGACGGCCAGCGGATGGTGTTCGGCGACGGGGACGGCGTGGTCTTCGGCGACTTCACCACCTGCCTGGACGTCATCGGCCACGAACTGTCCCACGGAGTGACCCAGTTCACCGCCGGACTGGACTACCGCGGCCAGTCCGGCGCCCTCAACGAGTCGCTCTCCGACGTCTTCGGCGCACTGGTCAAGCAGTACGCGCTGCGCCAGGACGCCGGCGAGGCCGACTGGCTGATCGGCGCCGGCCTGCTCGCCCCCGGCGTCCAGGGCGTGGGGCTGCGCTCGTTGAAGGCACCCGGCACGGCCTACGACGACCCCCGGCTCGGCAAGGACCCGCAACCCGCGCATCTGCGCGACTACGTGGACACCGACGGGGACGCGGGCGGGGTGCACATCAACTCGGGCATCCCCAACCACGCGTTCTACCTGCTCGCCACCGCCCTCGGCGGGCCGGCCTGGGAGCGGGCCGGGCAGATCTGGTACGACACCCTGACGGGCGGCCGGCTGCCCGCCGACGCCGACTTCACCGCCTTCGCGCGGGACACCGTCGCGGCCGCCGCGGCCCGCTACCCGGAGCCCGCGGTGGCCAACACGGTGACGGCCGCGTGGGCCAAGGTCGGCATCAGCGTGGGATGAGACCGGCTTAAGGTGAAGCTGTCGGAAAGCGTCGTCAAACCCCAGCCCTGCGTAGCAGGATGGACACCATGCGTATCCAGGTGACCCGAACCGGTGGCCTCGCGGGCCGCGCACGCCGCGCGGAACTCGACACCGCCGAACGTACCGACGCCCCGCACGTGCACGCCCTCGCCCGCGAGGCCGTCGTGGGCGGGCTGCGCGCCCCCTCGTACGGGGTTCCGGACGGCTTCCACTACGCCATCAGCGTCGACGGCCGCACCGTCCACTGCGCCGACCCGAAGCTGACGGACTCCCAGCGCGAGCTGGTCTCCCTGGTGCTCCGCGAAGGCGCCTGACGGACAGTCGGCCGCCGTCCCACGGGGCTGCCGGACTGCCGGGCCGCACGACGGCCCGGCGGCCCGGCGGCCCGGCGGCCGCGGCTCAGAAGCCGAGCTTGCGCAGCTGCTTGGGGTCGCGCTGCCAGTCCTTGGCGACCTTGACGTGCAGGTCCAGGTAGACGGGCGTGCCGAGCAGGGCCTCGATGTGCTTGCGGGCCGTCGTGCCGACGTGCTTCAGGCGGGCGCCCTTGGCGCCGATCACGATGGCCTTCTGGCTCTGCCGCTCGATGTAGACGTTCGCGTGGATGTCCAGCAGCGGGCGGTCCGCCGGGCGGCCCTCGCGCGGGATCATCTCCTCGACGACCACGGCGAGCGAGTGCGGCAGCTCGTCGCGCACGCCCTCCAGCGCGGCCTCGCGGATCAGCTCGGCGACCATCACCAGCTCGGGCTCGTCGGTGAGGTCGCCGTCCGGGTAGAGCGGCGGGCCGGCCGGCAGCAGCGGGGCGAGCAGGTCGGCCAGCAGGCCGACCTGGGTGTCGGCGACGGCCGAGACGGGGACGATCTCGGCCCACTCGATGCCGAGTTCGAGGCCGAGCTGGTGGATCGCGATCAGCTGGGCGGCGAGCGCCTTGGAGTCGACCAGGTCGGTCTTGGTGACGATCGCCACCTTGGGGGTCTTCTTGACCTCGGCGAGCTCCTTGGCGATGAACTTGTCGCCGGGGCCGAGCTTCTGGTCGGCGGGGAGGCAGAAGCCGATCACGTCGACCTCGGCCCAGGTGCTGCGGACCAGGTCGTTGAGCCGCTCGCCGAGCAGGGTGCGGGGCTTGTGCAGGCCCGGGGTGTCGACCAGCACCAGCTGGGCGTCGGGGCGGTGCACGATGCCGCGCACGGTGTGCCGGGTGGTCTGGGGACGGTCGGAGGTGATCGCGACCTTCGTCCCCACCAGGGCGTTGGTCAGGGTCGACTTGCCCGCGTTGGGGCGGCCGACGAAGCACGCGAAGCCGGATCGGTAGGTGCCGGCCTGGGAGGGGGAAGTGACGCTCATGCGCCCCATTGTCCCTGATCGATCCGGCCCGGGCGGACAGCCGCCCCTGTCAGCCCTTCTTCCCGCCGCCGAGCGAGGCGAGGCCGCTGATCAGGACGACCACGAAGAGGGTGAGCGAGCCGGCCAGCCAGAACGGCGATCCGGTCTCCTGCCATTTTCCCATGCCCATCACGCTCAGCAGCAGTCCTGCGAAGAACGCCCACGGCCCCACGGTTGCGGCTCCCCCCGCTCAGGAGCTCCGCCGGAGCTCTCCCGGTGAGATTATCCGCCCGCCCGGCTCGGTGCCGGGCCGGAATGGGGTGTGGGCGTCCCTCGTACGTCCGCCTCTTACGTCCGCCGGTGCGTCCGCCGGTGCGTCCGGACGCCGCTCAGCGGGCCTCGGCCGCGAGGCGCAGGGCGCCGTCCGGCCCGGCCAGCAGGACGGGCGTGCCGGCGCCGCCGAGATCGCGCACGGCGGCCAGGTCGGCGTCGGCCGGCCGCTCGGCCTCCGAGACGACGGCCGCCGCCTCCAGGCTCTTCGCCCCGCTGGCCACGGCCATCGCCACGGCCGTCTGCAGCGCGCTGAGCTTCAGCGACTCCAGGGCGACCGTCCCGGCGACGTACGTGCGCCCGTTCTCGTCACGCACCGCGGCCCCCTCCGGCACGCCGTTGCGGGCGCGGGCGGAGCGGGCCAGGGTGATGATCTTCTTGTCCTCAGGGTCCAGCTCGGTGACATCACTCATGCCGCAGAGCATAGGCGGCCGGGCCCGGCCGCCGGCCGCTCAGTGGCCGATCGGATTCGGCGGCCCCGGCTTCAGGATCTTCACCACGGCCGGCGGACCGGAGGGCATCGGCCGCTCCCGCTCCTTGCGCTCGCGCCAGTACGGGTTGTCGAGCGGCAGATGACTGCTGACCCGGCCGTACATGCCGAACGTCAGCACCACCAGCCCGAAGATGAAACTGAACAGCACGTTGGACAGCCGGAAGTTCAGGATGTTGGCGTCCGGGCGGCCGAGCACGGCCAGGCCGTAGAAGCCGGCCAGCACGAAGAGGGTGCCGACCACCATGTTGAGGGTGGAGGCGAAGTTGCCGCCGACCACCGCACCCCCGATCAGCACCAGGCCCATCACCACGGACAGCAGGCTCAGCGCGCCGTTGGTCGACAGCCCGGAGATGCGGTCGCCCGAGGTGGACAGGAACCCCGGGTGGTCCAGCAGCCCGAGGATGCCGAACACCAGCAGGAACACGCCGCCCAGGCCCGCACCGATCCGGTACACCTGGGCGAGGCGGTGGTCCACGGGCAGTTCGTCTTGCAGCTTCATGGGGACCTCCACGACGCAGGCAGACTGCGGGAGCGGACGCGAACCCTCACGACCCGCGGTTCCACGCTACTCCGCCCGGCGCGGGGCGCACGGCGGGCGGCGGTCAGCCCCCGTCGGCGGGCAGGAACGGGGCCTCGTGCAGGTAGAGCGAACCGCACTGCTGGCAGCAGGGCCGCTCAGTCTTCCCCCAGTCGTGCTCCGGCCGTGACTCGGCGTCCGCCTCGACGGTGCGGCCGCACATGGCCTCGGTGGCACCGGCGGTCCGCACCACGTGCCAGGTCCTGACGCCACCGGACCGGCCCTGCGGGCCGTACTCAGCGCGCAACTGATGTGTCATGACCACATGGTGGTGACCGGCCCGGCGGCCGGGCAACTCGGGCTGAGCCTTCCGGGCGGCCCCGGCGGCCCGCCCGCGGGGGCCGCCCGCGCGGTCAGGCGCGGTCGCCGTCCTCGCCCTCGCCGGGCTCGGGCCGGCGGACGGGGGACGCGACCACGGTGCCGATCCGGTTGCGGCGGCCGGCCGAGCTCTCGGCGGTCAGCAGGATGGCGGTGAGGTCGGTGGCGGCGTCCTCCGGGAGCGGTATCTCGCAGGCCGAACCGGGGATCGGGACCCGTCCGAGGTGCTTGGCGAGCAGGCCGCCGACGGTCTCGACGTCCTCGTCCTCCAGCTCGATGCCGAAGAGGTCGCCGAGGTCCTCGACCAGCAGCCGGGCGGTGATCCGGTACGAGCCGTCCCCGAGGTCCTCGACCGGCGCGATCTCCCGGTCGTACTCGTCGGTGATCTCGCCGACGATCTCCTCCAGGATGTCCTCGATGGTGACCAGGCCCGCCGTGCCGCCGTACTCGTCGATGACGATGGCCACGTGCGAGCGCATCTGCTGCATCTCGCGCAGCAGGTCGCCGGCCGGCTTGCTGTCGGGGATGAAGACGGCCGGGCGCATCACGCCGCCGACCGGCTCCGACTCGGAGTCGCGGTTGATGTGGGTGAGGCGGACGAGGTCCTTGAGGTAGATGATGCCGACCACGTCGTCCTCGTTGTCGCCGACCACCGGGATCCGCGAGAAGCCGGAGCGCAGTGCCAGCGTGAGGGCCTGACGGACGGTCTTGTGGCGCTCGATCATCACCAGGTCGGTGCGCGGCACCATCACCTCGCGGACGATGGTGTCGCCGAGCTCGAAGACCGAGTGCACCATCCGGCGCTCGTCGTCCTCGATCACGTCGTCCTTCTCGGCGAGGTCCACCAGCGCTCGCAGCTCCGCCTCGGAGGCGAACGGGCCCTCGCGGTAGCCCTTGCCGGGGGTCAGCGCGTTGCCGGTCAGGATCAGCAGCCGCGGGATCGGGCCGAGGATCCGGGCCAGCGGCAGCAGCACGAAGGCCGCCGCCGTGACGGTGCTCAGCGGGTGCTGGCGGCCGATCGTGCGCGGCGAGACGCCGACCGCGACGAAGGACACCAGCACCATCACGCCGAACGCGAGGAGCACGGCCTGCCAGGTCGGCTCCACGTTGCGGACGCAGACCACGGTGACCATGACGGCCGCCGCCATCTCGGCCGCCACCCGGATCAGCGTGGCCAGGTTGAGGTAGCGGATCGGGTCGGACGCCAGGGTCAGCATCCGGTCGGCGCCGCGCCGCCCGGCCCGGACGGCCTCCTCCGCACGGAAGCGGGAGACCCGGGAGATCCCCGCCTCGGCGCAGGCGGCCAGCCAGCCCAGGCCGGTGAGCAGAACGGCACCGAGGATGAAGCTCGTACTTTCACCACTCACAGTGGATCGGACCCCGCGCTCAGTGGGTGGTGGGGGCCGGCGAGATGCCGCCCAGGCCCCGACCGGTACGCCAGTCGTCCAGGATCCGCTTCTGGAGCGCGAACATCGCCCGCTCCTCGTCCGGCTCCTCGTGGTCGTACCCGAGCACGTGCAGCACTCCGTGGACGGTGAGCAGTTGCAGCTCCTCGTCCATGGAATGCTTGGAGGGCGCCGCGAGGCCCTGCTCCTTGGCCACCTCGGGGCAGAGCACGATGTCGCCGAGCAGGCCCTGCGGCAGCTCGTCGCCCTCCTTGCCGGGGCGCAGCTCGTCCATCGGGAAGGACATCACGTCGGTGGGGCCCGGGAGGTCCATCCACTGGATGTGGAGTTCCTCCATCGCCGCGCTGTCCACCAGGATCACGGACAGTTCGGACTGCGGATGGATCCGCATCTTGTCCAGGGCGTAGCGGGCGACGTCGAGGATGGCGTCCTCGTCGGCGTCCCAACCGGACTCGTTGGCGATGTCGATCGACATGGAGGGGCTGTTACTCAGCTTTCGGTGCGATGGGACTGGCGGGGGGCACGGGCCGACGGCGCCTTGACGCTGCGCCGCTGGGCCGGCTTGCGGGCGGGGGCGGCCGGGGTCTGCTCCCCGGCCTCCTGGATGGCGTCCCAGCGCTCGTAGGCGTCCACGATCCGCCCGACCAGCTTGTGGCGGACCACGTCGGTGCTGGTGAGGACGGAGAAGTGGATGTCGGGGACGTCCGCCAGGATCTCCTGGACGACCTTGAGGCCGCTGCGGGTGCCGCCCGGGAGGTCGACCTGGCTGGTGTCGCCGGTGACCACCACGCGGGAGTTGAAGCCCAGGCGGGTGAGGAACATCTTCATCTGCGCGGGCGAGGTGTTCTGCGCCTCGTCCAGGATGATGAAGGCGTCGTTGAGGGTGCGGCCGCGCATGTACGCGAGCGGGGCGACCTCGATGGTGCCGGCGGCCATCAGCCGGGGGATGGAGTCCGGGTCCATCATGTCGTGCAGCGCGTCGTAGAGCGGGCGCAGGTACGGGTCGATCTTCTCGTAGAGGGTGCCGGGCAGGAAGCCCAGCCGCTCGCCCGCCTCGACGGCCGGCCGGGTCAGGATGATCCGGTTGACCGCCTTGGCCTGGAGGGCCTGGACGGCCTTGGCCATCGCCAGGTAGGTCTTGCCGGTGCCGGCCGGGCCGAGGCCGAAGACGATCGTGTGCTTGTCGATCGCGTCGACGTAGCGCTGCTGGTTGAGGGTCTTGGGGCGGATGGTGCGGCCGCGGTTGGACAGGATGTTCGCGGTGAACACCTGCGACGGCGACGGGTCGCCCGGGTTGTCCCCGGCACTGCGCAGCATCGCGATCGAACGCTCCACGGCGTCCTCCGTCAGGGGCTGGCCGGTGCGCAGCACCAGCATCATCTCGGTGAACAGCTCTTGGACGAGGGCGACCTCGGCGGCGTCCCCGGTGGCGGTCACCTCGTTGCCGCGGACGTGGATGTCGGCGGCCGGGAAGGACGCCTCGATCACGCGCAGCAGGGAGTCGGTGGCACCGAGCAGGGTGACCATCGGGTGCTTCTCGGGGATGACGATCCTGGCGCTGGCGGCACGCTCGGTGCCGGCTGCCTCGGGTCGCGACTGTCCGTTCGTCCGGGTATGCGATGTGTCACTCATAGGTCGGCGCTGAGGCCTGCCTCATCCCATCCGTGGTCTCGTGGTGCCGCTCGGTCGGTCCGGGGTCACCAGGGTACGCCGCGCGCGTGTTCGCCGTGGCGGTGCGGCGCCACCTCCCGGCGGACGAATCGCGCACGCGGTCGATGCTCCGGCAGTTCGGGGGTCGATGCGAGTGGTTTTCCGCCGCGCCGGCGGGAGGCGGGGTCAGGGGCGGGGTCAACGGCGTGGCGGCACGGGCACCCGGGCGAGGTCCTCGGCGACGACGATCTCGCCGTCGAAGTACCGGCGGGCCTGCGCCAGGTGCTGGCCGAGGTCCGGGTAGCGCTGCGAGAAGTGGGTGAGGACCAGCGTCCGCACCCCGGCCTCGGCGGCGACCCGGGCGGCCTGCGCGGCGGTGAGGTGGCCGTGCTCGCGGGCCAGGTGCTCGTCCGCGTCCACGAAGGTCGCCTCGATGACCAGCAGGTCGGCGCCCTCGGCGAGCTCGCCGACGCCGTCGCAGAGCCGGGTGTCCATCACGAAGGCGAAGCGCTGGCCGGCCCGCGGCTCGCTGACCTCCTCCAGGGTGACCGTCCGGCCGTCGAGCTCGATCGAGCCCTGCTGCTGGAGCTGCCCGACGGCGGGCCCGCGGATGCCGAGTGCGGCGAGCCGCTCCGGCACCAGGCGGCGGCCGTCGGGCTCGGCGAGCCGGTAGCCGAAGGACTCGACGGGGTGCGAGAGCCGGCGGGCGTCCAGGGTGAAGCGGGCGCCGGGGGCGGGCAGCGGGCCGGCCTCCTCGACCGGGTGCGGGCGCAGCACTGCCGTCTCGTGGAAGGCGGTGGCGTGCCGCAGGCGCTGGAAGAACACTTCGCCGGAGGCCGGGAAGTACACGTCCACCGGGTGCGGCACGCGGTCCAGGTTGATCCGCTGGATCACCCCGGCGAGGCCCAGGCAGTGGTCGCCGTGGAAGTGCGTGATGCCGATCCGGGTGATCTGGGTGGCGGAGACGCCGGCGTGCAGCATCTGCCGCTGGGTGCCCTCCCCCGGGTCGAACAGCAGGCCCTCGCCGTCCCAGCGCAGCAGGTAGCCGTTGTGGTTGCGGTGCCGGGTGGGCACCTGGCTGGCGGTGCCGAGGACGACCAGTTCGCGTTGCGACACGGTGTCAGACCAGGCCCTCGCGCAGCGGGGCGCCGCCGAGCAGGTGCACGTGCGCGTGGAAGACGGTCTGCCCGGCGCCGGCGCCGGTGTTGAAGATCAGGCGGTAGTCGGCGAGGCCCTCGCCGGTGGCGACCGCCGCCGCCTCGGTGAGCAGTTCGGCCGCGACGGCGGGCTCCGCGGCGGCCAGTTCGGCGGCGTTCGGGTAGTGCGCGTGCGGGATGACCAGGATGTGGGTCGGTGCCTGCGGGTTGATGTCCCGGAAGGCGAGGGTGCGCTCCGTCTCGCGGACCACGGTCGCGGGGATGCTGCCCGCGAGGATCTTGCAGAACAGGCAGTCGGACTGCGGCTCGCCGGCCATCGGTGTCTCCTGGCGTCGTGAGTACTGCGTGACCACGTGGTGGCTACCGGCCGCATGCTAGCCGAGCCGCGGCGCCCGCAGGTGCCGCCACCGCACCGTGCGCGGGCCGCGGGCCCGGGGGCCGGGGCGGGCCGGGCAGGGGTGGACGCCCCTGCCCGGCCCGCAGCCCGCGCTACAGCTCGGGCAGCGGCGGCGGGGTCTTCGCCGGGGTCTCGGCCAGCGCCGCGAGGGCGAGGCGGACGCCCTCGGCGAGCTGCGGGTCCTCGCCGGCCGCGTACTGGTGCGGGGCGATCACGACCTCGACGTCCGGGTCGACGCCGTGGTTCTCCACGCCCCAGCCGTAGCCCTCCAGCCAGAAGGCGTACTTCGGCTGGGTGACCCGGGTGCCGTCGACCAGGCCGTACTTGTTGTCGATGCCGATCACGCCGCCCCAGGTGCGGGTGCCGACGACCGGGCCGATCCCCAGCGCCTGGATGGCGGCGTTGACGATGTCGCCGTCCGAGCCGGAGAACTCGTTGGCCAGCGCCACCACCGGGCCGCGCGGGGCGTCCCCGGGGTAGGGCTGGGCGCCGGCGACGTCCCGGGCGATGTCCCAGCCGATGATCCGCCGGTTGAGCTTCTCGATCACCAGCTGCGAGGTGTGGCCGCCGCGGTTCTCCCGCAGGTCGACGACCACGCCCTCCTTGGCCATCTCCACCCGCAGGTCGCGGTGCAGCTGCGCCCAGCCGGCGCTGACCATGTCCGGGATGTGCAGGTAGCCCAGCCGGCCGGCCGACAGCTCGCGGACGGCGGCCCGGCGCCCGGCCACCCAGTCGTGGTAGCGCAGCGGCTCCTCGTCGGCGAGCGGGACGACCACCGGGTGCCGCTGGTCGGTGCCGTCCTTGCCGGCCACGGTCAGCTCGACGGGCTGGCCCGCCGTGCCGGCCAGCAGCGGGGCGGGGCCGGTGACCGGGTCCACCGGGCGGCCGTTGACGGCGAGCAGCGCGTCGCCCGGCCGGACGGCCACGCCGGGGGCGGCCAGCGGTGAGCGGGCCCGCGGGTCGGAGGACTCGCCGGGCAGGATCCGCCCGATCCGCCAGACGTCGCCGTCCTTGGCGAGGTCGGCGCCCAGCAGGCCCTGCCGGCGGGCGGCCTCGGTGCCGGTGCCCGGCGGGGTCACGTAGGCGTGCGAGGTGCCCAGCTCGCCCTGGACCTCCCAGAGCAGGTCCACCAGGTCGTCGTGCGAGCCGAGCCGCTCGACCAGCGGACGGTAGCGCTCCAGCGTGCCCGCCCAGTCGAAGCCGCCCATGTCCGCGCGCCAGAAGTTGTCGCGCATGATGCGGCCGTTCTCGTCGAACATCTGCCGCCACTCGGCCGCCGGGTCGACGGTGACCCGCAGCCGGGCGAGGTCCACGTCGGTCTCGTCGTCGTCGCCGGCGGCCTTGTGGTCGGACGGGAGGATCCGCAGCTGCCCCTCGTCCAGGACGGCCAGCCGGGCGCCGTCGCCGCTGACCGCGAACGCGTCCAGTCCGGCGAGCAGTTCCTCGGCGCGGAGCTTCTTGAAGTCGAAGCGCTCCAGCACCGGGCGCGGCCGCTCGTCCTCCAGCGAGGCGGCGTCGTCGCCGAGTTCGCCGACCAGCGGCAGCCGGCTCCAGAGCACGCCGTCCTTGGCGGCGCGCAGGCTGCCGAAGCGGCCGCCCTCGACCGGGAAGGGGATGATCCGGTCGGCGATGCCGTCCAGGTCGACCCGGGTGACGGGCGGGGTGTCGGCGGTCTCCTCGGCGTCCGCCTTCTTCCCCTTGGCCTCGTCGTCCTCGCCGCCGAACGGCCGGCCGGCGCGCTGCGGGCCGAACGGGGACGGCGTGTCGGCGGCCAGCGTGATCAGGTACGGGCGGCAGCCGGTGGGGAACGACAGGTCGAAGACGTGCGCGTCGTACACCGGGTCGAAGTTGCGCACCGACAGGAACGCGAGGTGCTTGCCGTCCGCGGTGAAGGCGGGCGAGGTGTCGATGAAGCGCTGCGGGGTGGCCTCGCCGACCGTCCGGGTGGCCAGGTTGGCCAGGGCGATCTGGCGCAGCGACCACGGGCCGAGCGCGGGCTGCGACCAGGCCAGCCAGGCCGAGTCGGGGCTGAACACCAGCCCGTTGACCTCGCCGTCCGCACTCCGGGCCAGCTGGTGCACGGCGCCGTCGGCGAGGCCGACGAGCAGCACCCGGCCGTCGTGCGAGGCGACGGCGAGCTGCTTGCCGTCGGGTGAGACGGTCAGGCCGAGCACCCGGCCGAGCTGTCCGGCGGCGAGCCGGCGGCGCTCCTCGCCGAGCACGGCGGGGGCGTACTCGATCGCGTCGTCGCCCTCGGCGTCGGTCACCCAGACGACGCCCTGCGCGCCGTCCTCGCCGGGCACCACCCTGGTCAGCCGGGCGCGGACGCCGGGCGTCTCGTCCAGCACCCGGGCCGGGCCCTCCCGGTGCGTCAGCCAGTGCACGCTGCCGCGCACGACGACGGCGCTGGCGCGGCCGGTGCGGTCCGGGGCGGCCGTCTCCAGCCAGTGCGCGGCGCTGACCGGCCGGCGGCGACGGCCGGTCGCCGGCCCGGCCGGGCGGATGTCGAGGCGGCGCGGCTCGGCGCCGTCCAGGTCGTCCAGGATCCACAGGTCGCCGGCGCTGTGCCAGACGACGCGGGCGCCGTCGGTGGAGGCGTTGCGGGCGTAGAAGCCGTCGTCGGAGCTGCTGTGGGCCCGCAGGTCGGTGCCGTCCGGGAGGCTGGAGTACAGCCGGCCGTAGCCCTCGTGGTCCGACAGGAACGCGATCCGGCCGCCCACCCAGAGCGGGGACTCGATGTTGCCGTCCAGCCCGGCGTGCACCCGGGCGAACTCGTCGGTACCGATCCACAGCTTGCCGGCCGTACCGCCCCGGTAGCGCTTCCACAGCGCCGGTTCGCGACTGGCGGCGGAGAGCAGCAGCACGCCGTCGCCGCCCGGCTCCTGGGCCAGGCCGCCGACCGGGCCGTAGGGCAGCCGGTCGGGCTCGCCGCCGTCCAGCGGGACGGCGTACGCCCAGCTGCGGCGCAGGGTGGCCTGGCCGGCCGTGGTGGTGGCGACGGGGCGGCCGTCGGCCGTCCAGCCGCGCAGCCTGGTCTGGCCGCTGCCCCAGTACGTCAGCCGGCGCGAGGGGCCGCCGTCGGCGGGCGCCAGGTGGATCTCGGGCGCGCCGTCGCGGGTGGAGGCCCAGGCGACGTGCTGCCCGTCCGGGGAGAATCTCGGGTGGGAGACCGGGACCTGATCGGCGGTCAGCCGCCACGCCCGGCCGCCGTCGATGGGGGCGAGCCAGACGTCGTTCTCGGCAACGAAGGTGATCAGTTCACCGTGCAGGTGGGGGTGGCGCAGGTACGCGCCGGCGAGGGTGTTCTGGGGATCGGTCACGGCGTCAGCCTATGCACGTGCACGCACCACGCGAAGGCTTTTCCCCCACCCCGCTCCCCGCACGGGGGACGGGCCGGGAGCGGGCCGTCAGGACCAGCGGCCGGTACGCCCCAGCAGCAGCGCGCCGGCGGCCACGCCCGCCGTCGAGGTGCGCAGCACGGACGCGCCGAGCCGGTACGGGCGGGCGCCGGCCGCGGCGAAGGCGGCCAGCTCGTCGGGCGAGACGCCGCCCTCGGGGCCGACGACGAGCACCAGGTCGCCGGCGGCGGGCAGCGCGGCGTCGGCCAGCGGCTCGGCGCCGTCCTCGTGCAGCACGGCGGCGAACGCGGCGGCGGCCAGCAGCGGCGCGAGCTGCCGGGTCGTCATCGGCTCCCGGACGTCGGCGAACCGCAGCCGGCGGGACTGCTTGCCGGCCTCCCGGGCGGTGGAGCGCCACTTCGCGAGCGCCTTGGCACCGCGCTCGCCCTTCCACTGGGTGATGCAGCGCGAGGCCTGCCAGGGGATCACCACGTCCACGCCGACCTCGGTCATGGTCTCGACCGCCAGCTCGCCCCGGTCGCCCTTGGGCAGGGCCTGGACGACCACGATCCGGGGCACCGGCTCGGCCTCGCGGCGCACCGCGCCGACCGTGACGTCGATCGCGTCCTTGCCGTGCACGGCCGCTACGGTGCCGTCCACGCCGAGGCCGAGCCCGTCCGTGAGGGTGACGGCCTCGCCGGGCTCCAGCCGCTTCACGGCGGCGGCGTGGCGGCCCTCCGGGCCGTCGAGGCGGACCGGAGCGCCTGCGGACAGGCCGGTCAGCTGCGACGTCCCGACGACGAAGACGGGGGCGGTCATGGCGGGAACCTCCGGTGGTGCGGGACGGAACGGGCAGACCCCAGGGGCGCGGGGCTCCGCCGGTGCGGCGGGGGCCCCGCGCCCCTGGGTACGGACTCCGGACGGCTCAGCGGCCGTTGAAGGCGTCCTTCAGCCGGGAGAACAGGCCCTGCTGGCCGGGCGCGAACGTCCCGGAGGGGCGCTCCTCGCCGCGCAGCAGCGCGAGGCGGCGCAGCAGGTCCTCCTGCTCGGGGTCGAGCTTGGTGGGCGTCTGCACCTCGACATGCACTATCAGGTCGCCACGGCCGCCGCCGCGCAGGTGGGTGATGCCCCGGGCGTGCAGCGGGATCGACTGGCCGGACTGCGTGCCGGGCCGGATGTCGACCTCCTCCAGCCCGTCCAGGGTCTGCAGCGGCACCTGGGTGCCCAGCGAGGCCGCCGTCATCGGGATGGTGACCGTGCAGTGCAGGTCGTCACCCCGGCGCTGGAAGGTCGGGTGCGCGGTCTCGGCGATCTCGACGTACAGGTCGCCGGCCGGGCCGCCGCCGGGGCCGACCTCGCCCTCGCCGGCCAGCTGGATCCGGGTGCCGTTGTCGACACCGGCCGGGATCTTGACGGTGAGCGTACGGCGGGCACGCACCCGCCCGTCACCGGCGCACTCGGGGCACGGGGTCGGCACGACGGTGCCGAAGCCCTGGCACTGCGGGCACGGGCGCGAGGTCATGACCTGGCCCAGGAAGGACCGGGTGACCTGCGACACCTCGCCCTTGCCGCGGCACATGTCACAGGTCTGCGCCGAGGTGCCGGGCGCCGCGCCCTCACCGGAGCAGGTCGTGCAGGTGACGGCCGTGTCGACCTGGAGCTCCTTGGTGGTGCCGAAAGCGGCCTCCTCCAGGGTGATCTCCAGGCGGATCATGGCGTCCTGGCCGCGCCGGGTGCGCGAGCGGGGCCCGCGCTGGCCGGAGGCGGCGCCGAAGAAGGCGTCCATGATGTCGGAGAAGCCGAAGCCCGCCGCGCCCGCGCCGAAGCCGCCCGCGCCGCCGTTCGGGGAGAGGGGGTCGCCGCCGAGGTCGTAGACCTGGCGCTTGGCCGGGTCGGAGAGCACCTCGTAAGCGGCGTTGATCTCCTTGAACCGCTCCTGCGTCTTCGGGTCCGGGTTGACGTCCGGGTGCAGTTCACGGGCGAGGCGCCGGAACGCCTTCTTGATCTCGTCCTGCCCCGCATCCCGTCGGACGCCGAGTACCGCGTAGTAGTCCGTGGCCACCAAATGCTCCGCTTGTTCCGCCTCTAGAAGTGCTGCGACTGGGTTGCCACCGTCAGAGGGCTGACGGTGGTCGTTTCTATGACTCGGCCAGGATCTGGCCCACGTACCTTGCCACCGCTCGCACCGCCCCCATTGTGCCCGGATAGTCCATCCGGGTCGGACCGATCACGCCCAGCTTCGCCACACTCTCGTCGCCCGAACCGTAACCGACCGAGACCACCGAGGTGGAATTGAGCCCTTCGTACGCGTTCTCCCGGCCGATCCGCACCATCATCGACGCGTCGCCGGTCTCGCCCAGCAGGCGGAGCAGGACGACCTGCTCCTCCAGAGCCTCCAGCACCGGCTGGATGGTGAGCGGGAAGTCGTGCCCGAAGCGGGTCAGGTTGGCCGTGCCGGCCAGCATGATCCGCTCCTCGTTCTGCTCGGCCAACGCCTCGAAGAGCGTGGCCAGCACGGTGGTGACGGTCGGGCGGTCGGCGGGCTCGAAGGCGGCCGGCAGGGCCTCCAGCAGCTCCGGGACGTCCGGCAGGCGCTGCCCGCAGGCCCGCGCGTTGGCCTTGGCCCGGAGCTCCGCCAGCACCGTCTCGCCGACCGTGCCCGGGCAGTCGACCATCCGCTGCTCGACCCGGCCGGTGTTGGTGATCAGGACGAGCATCACCTTGGTCGGCGCGAGCGCGACCAGCTCGATGTGCCGCACGGTCGAACGCGACAGCGACGGGTACTGCACGACGGCGACCTGCCGGGTGAGCTGCGCGAGCAGCCGCACCGTACGGGCGACCACGTCGTCGAGGTCCACCGCGCCGTCCAGGAAGTGCCGGATGGCACGGCGCTCGGGCGCCGTCATCGGCTTGACCTCGGCGAGGCGGTCGACGAACAGCCGGTAGCCCTTGTCGGTCGGGATCCGGCCGGCACTGGTGTGCGGCTGCTGGATGTAGCCGTCCTCCTCCAGGGCCGCCATGTCGTTGCGGACGGTCGCCGGGGAGACCCCGAGGCTGTGCCGCTCGACCAGCGCCTTGGAGCCGACCGGCTCCTCCGTCCCCACGTAGTCCTGGACGATCGCCCGCAGCACCGCCAGCTTGCGGTCGTCCAGCGGACGCACGTCCAGCTGGCGGCCCTCGATCTGGCGGGTGTCGATCTGCCGGGTGTCGATCCGGCCGTCGGACTTGCGGGGCTCGGACTTGCGGTCCTCGGCCCTGCGCTCGCTGACCATGGGGCACGCACCTCCGTCTTCGCACGTTGTCCGATATGACTCGATGTGGATCGATGTGGATCTCTCGCGGCGGATCGTTTGGCACTCAGGACAGTCGAGTGCCAGAACCGTACCTGCCAGTGTAAGGCCCGGGACAGACGGCAGGAACGGCACGACCGGGGTGATCCTGCACGCACCCGGCCACCGGTGCGTGATGCCCGCGGCCCGGCCAGGTGGCAGCATCGAAGGCAACCGGCTAATCGGAGGAGCAGCAATGTCAGCCTCGGGCCAGCACACCCGCTTCGCACCCGACCGTGGACTCACCGGCCGGATGGTCGCCACGATGTTCGTGATCGGCCTGCTGTACGTGGGCTTCACCGGTCTGCTCATCGTGCTGCTGCGCGGGGCCTGGCCGATCATCGTGCTGATCTCGGGCGGCCTGTTCGTCGCCCAGTTCTGGTTCAGCGACAGGATCACCGAACGGGCGATGGGCGCCCACGAGGTCACCCCCGAGCAGTACCCCCAACTGCACGGCACCATTGACCGGCTCTGCGCGCTCGCCGACATGCCCAAGCCCAGGGTCGCGGTCGCCGACAACGACATGCCGAACGCCTTCGCCACCGGCCGCAAACCGGAAAAGGCCGTGGTCTGCGTCACCACCGGCCTGCTGCGGCGGCTGGAACCCGAGGAGCTGGAGGGCGTCCTCGCCCACGAGCTGTCGCACGTCGCCCACCGGGACGTCGCCGTGATGACGGTGGCCGGTTTCCTCGGCGTGCTCGCCGGAGCGATGACCCGGATGGCCATGTACGGCGGGATGATGGGCGGCAACCGCAACAGCAACGACCAGAACGCCGCCATCGCGATGCTCGTCATCCCGCTGGTCTCGATGGTCGTCTACGCGATCAGTTTCCTGCTCACCCGGCTGCTCTCCCGCTACCGCGAACTGGCCGCCGACCGGGCGGCCGCCCAGCTCACCGGGCGCCCCAGCGCGCTGGCCTCCGCCCTGACCAAGGTGACCGGCCAGATCGCCGCCATCCCCACCAAGGACCTGCGCCAGGCTCAGCCCTACAACGCGTTCTACTTCGCCCCCGCGCTGAGCGCCCGGGAGGCCGCCTCGCAGCTGTTGTCCACCCACCCGTCGCTGGAGAAGCGGCTGGAGCAGCTCGCGAAGATCTCCACCGACCTCGGCCGCTGACCCACCTCCGGAGGAGAGACACCCGTGGGATTCCTGGATGCCCTGCTCGGCCGCAGCAAGCCCGTCCGGCCCGACCTCGACCAGCTGTTCGGCGTGCCCTCGGCCGCGCTCACCCTGGAGGCCGCCGCCGGCTTCAGGCCCACCGGGCTCGGCTCGGTCTGCTTCGCCGCCGTCGAGGGCGGCGCCTTCGGCGAGGTCGAACGCCAGGTCCGCGCCCTGCTGGACGCCGACACCGGACGCGGCGGCGTCCCCGTGGAGGCCAGCCAGGACGGCTACGGCTACTCCTGGCTGCTCGCCCGGCACACCCCCGAGGAACTGCCCGACCTGGTCAACGACCTGCACGCGGTCAACAGCGAGCTGGAGGCCAACGGCTTCGGCCCGCAGCTGCTCTGCTCGCTGGTCGCCTTCCGCGACGACGCCGGCCGGCCGCTCGCCCTGGTCTACCTCTACAAGCGCGGCACCTTCTACCCGTTCGCCCCGATGCCGGGCGGCGGCGAGAAGCGCAACAGCCCGCTGGAACTCCAGGTCAAGGCGATGCTCGGCAACGACCTGCGGGTCGAGTCCGACCTGTCCCGCTGGTTCCCGGTCTGGGGCGCGCCGGGGCTCTGAGCCCCCGTCGGATTTCCTATAGTCCTCCTATGCACAGCAGGAGTTACGGCCCGGACCTCACCCCGCCGTGGAAGCGGCAGGCACCCGCCCCCGACGTACCCGCGGAGCGGGACCTCGTGGTGGAGGAGGCCGCCACCGGCTTCTGCGGGGCCGTGGTGCGGTGCGAGAAGACGGCCGAGGGCCTGACCGTCACCCTGGAGGACCGCTTCGGCAAGCACCGGGTCTTCCCGATGGGCCCGCGCGGCTTCCTGCTGGAGGGTCAGGTCGTCACCCTGGTGCGGCCCGCCGGGGCCGTTACGGTGAAGGCGTCCGGCCGCACCGCCTCCGGCTCGGTGGCCGTCCCCGGCGCCCGCGCGCGGGTCGCCCGCGAGTCCCGGATCTACGTCGAGGGCCGGCACGACGCCGAGCTGGTCGAGCGGGTCTGGGGCGACGACCTGCGGATCGAGGGCGTCGTCGTGGAGTACCTGGAGGGCATCGACGACCTGCCCGCGATCGTCGCCGACTTCTCCCCCGGCCCCGGCCGGCGCCTCGGCGTCCTGGTCGACCACCTGCTGCCCGGCACCAAGGAGCACCGGATCGCCGCCCGGGTCACCGGCACGTCCGTGCTGGTCGTCGGCCACCCGTACATCGACGTCTGGGAGGCCGTGAAGCCGGGCAGCGTCGGCATCCCCGGCTGGCCGCAGGTCCCCCGCGGCGAGTCCTGGAAGGAGGGCGTCTGCCGCCGCCTCGGCTGGCCGGTGGACACCCCTGCCGCCTGGAAGCGCATCCTCGCCTCGGTGAACTCGTACAGGGACCTCGACCCGGCCCTGCTGGGCCGGGTCGAGGAGTTGATCGACTTCGTCACGCTCGCCGACTGAGCGCCTGTCCACGGCGGTCGTCACCACTCCCCCGGACGGCTGCTCCCGCGTCAACGGGACTCAGTCCACCAGGTCACGCACGACGCCGTCCGCCAGCAGCCGCCCCTGGAGGGTCAGGACGGCGCGGCCGGCCTCGAAGGCGGCGGGGTCGAGCAGGCCGTCGGCCAGGGCCCGGTGGGCGGCCTCCAGGCCGGCGGGGGCGAGCAGGGTGAGCGGGCAGCCGGCGACCAGGCGGAGCTCCAGGAGGATCCGCTCGACCCGGCGGTCGGCCTCGGGGAGGACTTCGCGGCCCTGGCCCGGTGTGCGGCCCTCGGCCAGGGCCTGGGCGTAGGCGGCCGGGTGCTTGGCGTTCCACCAGCGGACGCCGCCGACGTGGCTGTGCGCGCCCGGGCCGGCGCCCCACCAGTCGGCGCCCGTCCAGTAGAGCTCGTTGTGGCGGCAGCGGCCGGCCTCGGTGGTGGCCCAGTTGGAGACCTCGTACCAGCTGTAGCCGGCCTTGCCGAGGGCCTCCTCGGCGATCAGGTAGCGGTCGGCGTGCACGTCGTCGTCGATCATCGGCAGTTCGCCGCGCTTGACCCGGGCGGCGAGCTTCGTGCCGTCCTCGACGATCAGCGAGTACGCGGAGACGTGGTCGGGGCCGGCGCCGATGGCGGCGTCGAGGGAGGCGCGCCAGTCGTCGTCGGACTCGCCCGGGGTGCCGTAGATGAGGTCCAGGTTGACGTGGTCGAAGCCGGCCGCGCGGGCCTCGGCGACGCAGGCCTCGGGTCGGCCCGGCGTGTGGTGGCGGTCGAGCAGCTCCAGGACGTGCGGGCGGGCGCTCTGCATCCCGAAGGAGATCCGGTTGAAGCCGCCCTCGCGCAGTTCGGCGAGGTAGGCCGGGTCGACGGACTCGGGGTTGGCCTCGGTGGTGACCTCGGCGCCGGGTGCCAGGCCGAACTCGTCGCGGATCGCGGCCAGCATCGTCACCAGGTCGCGGGCCGGCAGCAGGGTGGGCGTGCCGCCGCCGAGGAAGACCGTCTCGACGGGCAGCTCGGCGGAGCCGAGCACCTTGCGGGCGAGCCGGATCTCCGCGACCAGGTTGCCGGCGTACGTCTCCTGGGTGGCGATGGCACCGGAGGAGCGCAGCTCGGTGGCGGTGTACGTGTTGAAGTCGCAGTACCCGCAGCGGGTCGCGCAGTACGGCACGTGCACGTAGAAGCCGAAGGGCCGCTCCCCGAGGCCGGCGAGGGCGTGGGCGGGCAGGGAACCGTCGGACGGCACGGGTTCGCCGTCGGGGAGTGCGGAGGGCATGCGTCCATTGTCCGGTACGGCCCGGGTGGACCGTACCGGACGGCGGGAGCCGGCGGGGCCGGGGGCTCAGGCCTCCAGGGTGCCGGCGTACATCTCGGTGACGGCGTCCGCGTACGTCCGCTCGACGACCGGGCGCTTGATCTTGAGGCTCGGGGTCAGCTCGCCGTGCTCGATGTCCAGGTCGCGCGGGAGCAGCGTGAACTTCTTGATCGTCTGCCAGCGCTGGAGGTCGCCGTTGAGCTTCTGCACGAAGCCCTCGATCAGCGCCTGCGTCTGCGGTGCGGCCACCACCTCGCCGTACGACCTGCCCGCCAGGTCGTGCCCGGCCGCCCACGGCATGATGACCGCCTCGTCGAGGCCGATCAGCGCCGTGCAGAAGTTGCGGCCGTTGCCGATCACCAGGATGTTGCTGACGAACGGGCAGACCGCCTTGAACTTGCCCTCGACCTCGCTCGGCGCGACGTACTTGCCGCCGGAGGTCTTGAACATGTCCTTCTTGCGGTCGGTGATCCGCAGGAAGCCGCTCGCGTCGAGCTCGCCGATGTCGCCGGTGTGGAACCAGCCGTCGGCCTCCAGCACCTCGGCGGTCTGCTCGGGCAGCTCGTGGTAGCCGCGCATGACGCCGGGGCCGCGCAGCAGGATCTCGCCGTCCTCGGCGATCCGGGCCTCGGTGCCGGGCAGCGGCTGGCCGACGGTGCCGACCCGGAAGTCCTCCTCGCGGTTCACGGTGGAGCCGGCGCTGGTCTCGGTCAGGCCGTAGCCCTCCAGGATCGGCACGCCGGCACCGGCGAAGAAGTAGCCGATCTCGGGGGCGAGCGCGGCACTGCCGGACACCGAACCGCGCATCCGCCCGCCGAAGGCGGCCCGGATCTTGGCGTAGACGAGCTTGTCGGCCAGCGAGTGCTGGAGCTTCAGCCCGAACGGCACCGACTCGCGGCCGGTGGCGATCCGGCTGGCCTGGGCGGTACGGGCGTACTCGCGGGAGACCTTCGCCGCCCAGAGGAAGATCTTGTACTTGGCGCCGCCCTCGGCGCGGGCCTTGCCGGCGATGCCGTTGTAGACCTTCTCGAAGATCCGCGGCGCCGAGGCCATCATGGTCGGGCGGACCACCGGCAGGTTGTGGATGATCCGGTCCACCCGGCCGTCCACCGCCATCACGTGGCCGGTGGCGATCTGCCCGGAGATCAGGGTCTTGCCGAAGACGTGCGACAGCGGCAGCCACATGAACTGCACGTCGTCGGCGCGCAGCAGCCCGCTGGCCTCCTGCGCCCGGCCCTCGTACGCCCAGCAGTCGTGCACCAGGCGCACGCCCTTGGGGCGGCCGGTGGTGCCGGAGGTGTAGATGAGGGTGGCGAGCTGCTCCCGGTCCAGCGCGGCGACGGACTTGTCGACGGCGTCGGGGTGCTCCTCCAGGTACTCGGTACCGAGCCGCTCCAGCTCGGCGAGGGTGAGGACGGCCACGCCCGCGGGCTCGGGGAGCTGGTCGGGGGCGTCGAAGAGGATGACCGTCCGCAGCTCGGGCAGCTGTCCGAGCTGGGAGACGACCTTGTCGAGCTGGGCGCTGTTCTCCGCGAAGAGGGCCCTGGAGCCGGAGTTGGCGAGCAGGTAGGCCGTCTCGTCCGCGTTGGTGCTGGGGTAGACGGTGGTGGTGGCCGCACCGGCGCACATGTTGCCGAGGTCGGCGATGATCCACTCGACCCGGGTGGAGGAGGACAGGGCGACCCGGTCCTCCGTCCGGATGCCCAGCGACATCAGGCCGGCGGCCACGGCCCGGACCCGGACCGCGGTCTGCGCCCAGGTCAGCGAGCGCCACTGCTCGGCACCCGGGGCGCCGTCCGCCGCGTGCTCGTCCACCGGCACGGGGTAGCGATAGGCCTCACCGTTCGGCGTCGCCGCCACCCGGTCGAGGAAGAGGTGGGCGACGGAGGCGGGGCGCCCGGCGACGATGTCGACACTGCCGGAGCCGATCAGGGACTGCGCGGAACTCAACGAGACCTCCGGGGGGCGGGTGGCCGAGGGTGGGCGGTGACCGGCCGGCCTTGGGGGAGGCCGCCGGGCCCGGCATTTTTGACCCAATCTTGTTAACTCACTGGTAACAAGGGATGGCAGCAGCCTAGGGGGTAAGCAGCCGTTCCGTAAGAGGGTGACACCAGCTGGCACACCGGCGCGTCGTGAGTGCAGAGCGCGTCGCTAGTCTCAGGGTCGGAGCAAGGCGAAGCCATTGCGGGAACAGCCGTACACAAGTCCGCACGGGACCGAAAATCGGGATGCGAATCCCGCTGTCGAGCATGAGAGTGTTGCCAGTGCTGATCAGACTGCTCAGGGCCCATCTGAGGCCCTACCACCGACCGATCTCCCTGCTGGTGCTGCTCCAGCTGGTGTCGACCATCGCAGCGCTCTACCTCCCCACCCTGAACGCCGACATCATCGACGACGGCGTGGTGAAGGGCGACACGACCTACATCCTGCAGATCGGCGCGGTGATGATCGCCGTCACCCTGGCCCAGGCCGTCTGCTCGGTCGGCGCCGTCTACTACGGCGCCCGCACCGCGATGGCCGTCGGCCGTGACATCCGGGCCTCGGTCTTCGACCGGGTGCAGAGCTTCTCGGCCCGCGAACTCGGCCAGTTCGGCGCGCCCTCGCTGATCACCCGCACCACCAACGACGTCCAGCAGGTCCAGATGCTGGTGCTGATGGGCTTCACCATGATGGTCGCCGCGCCGATCATGTGCCTCGGCGGCGTGATCATGGCCCTCAACCAGGACGTGCCGCTGTCGGCACTGCTGCTGGTCGTGGTCCCGCTGCTGGGCGTCGTGGTGACGCTGCTGGTGCGCCGGCTGCGGCCGGCGTTCCGCTCGATGCAGACCAGGATCGACACGGTGAACCGGGTGCTGCGCGAGCAGATCACCGGCATCCGGGTGATCCGCGCCTTCGTGAAGGACGGCCACGAGCAGCGGCGCTTCGGCGGCGCCAACCAGGAACTCACGGACGTCTCGCTGCGGGTCGGCCGGACGATGGCCTTCATGTTCCCGAGCGTCATGTTCGTGGTGAACGCCTCCAGCGTCGCCGTTATGTGGTTCGGAGCGCACCGGATCGACAGCGGCGGGATGCAGATCGGCGCGCTGACGGCCTTCCTCTCCTACCTGATGCAGATCCTGATGAGCGTCATGATGGCCACCTTCATGTTCATGATGGTGCCGCGCGCCGAGGTCTGCGCCGAGCGGATCCAGGAGGTGCTGGCCACCGAGTCCAGCGTCGTCCCGCCGGCCGATCCGGTCACCGAGCTGCTGCGCCGGGGCAACCTGGAGCTGCGCGACGTCGAGTTCCGCTACCCGGGCGCCGAGGCCCCGGTGCTGCGCGGCATCGACATCCTGGCCGCGCCCGGCCAGACCACCGCCGTGATCGGCTCCACCGGCAGCGGCAAGTCCACCCTGCTCGGGCTCGTCCCGCGACTGTTCGACGCCACCGGCGGCACCGTCCTGCTGGACGGCGTGGACGTCCGCACCCTGGCACCCGAGCTGATCGCCGAGACGGTCGGCCTCGTCCCGCAGAAGCCGTACCTGTTCTCCGGCACGGTGGCCGGCAACCTCCGCTACGGCCGTCCGGACGCCACCGACGAGGAACTCTGGCACGCGCTGGAGGTCGCACAGGCCAAGGAGTTCGTCGAGACCTTCCCCGAGGGCCTCGACGCCCCGATCGCCCAGGGCGGCAGCAACGTCTCCGGCGGGCAGCGCCAGCGCCTGGCGATCGCCCGGGCCCTGGTCCGCAGGCCCGGGATCTACCTCTTCGACGACTCGTTCTCCGCGCTCGACTACGCCACCGACGCCAAGCTGCGCAAGGCACTGGCCCAGGAGACGGCCGACGCGACCGTGCTGATCGTCGCCCAGCGGGTCAGCACCATCCGGGACGCCGACCGGATCATCGTCCTCGACGAGGGCGCCGTGGTCGGCACCGGGACACACCACGAGCTGATGGCCGACAACCCGACATACCGGGAGATCGTGCTCTCCCAGCTCACCGAGCAGGAGGCGGCGTGACCACCCCGGACGACCAGGGCCCCGAGACTTCCGGGCCCGCGAAGGACACCGCTCCCGGGCTCACGAAGGACGCCCCGAAGCCGCCGGTCAGCGACTCGCAGACGGCAGCGGCCCGGCGCGGTCCGGCCGGCCCCGGCCGGTTCATGGGCGGCCAGGGCGCCGAGAAGTCGATGGACTTCAAGGGCTCCGGCAAGCGGCTCCTCAACCTGCTGCGCCCCGAGCGGGCGGCCCTCACCGGCGTCCTCGGCCTCGGTGTGCTCAGCATCGGCTGCGCCGTGGTCGGGCCCAAGGTGCTCGGCAGCGCCACCGACCTGATCTTCGCCGGCGTGGTCGGCCGGCAGAGCCCCGCCGGGGTCAGCAAGGCCCAGGTCATCGACGGCCTGCGCCAGGAGGGCAACAGCGGCGTCGCCGACCTGCTCAACTCGGTCGACTTCACCCCCGGCCAGGGCATGGACTTCGGCGCCATCGGCACCGTCCTGCTCTGGGTGCTGGCGATCTACGTCGCCTCCGCCGTGTTCGGCATCGTCCAGGGCCGGATCGCCACCACCGCGATCCAGCGGACGGTCTTCCGGCTGCGCGAGTCCGTGGACGCCAAGCTCACCCGGCTGCCGCTCAGCTACTTCGACCGGCAGCCGCGCGGCGAGGTGCTGAGCCGGGTCACCAACGACATCGACAACATCGGCCAGTCCATGCAGCAGACCATGGGCCAGGTGGTGAACTCGCTGCTCACCGTCGTCGGCGTGCTGGCGATGATGTTCTGGATCTCCCCGCTGCTCGCGCTGATCGCGCTGGTCTCGGTGCCGGTCTCGGTGGTCGTGGCCACCCGGGTCGGCAAGCGGGCGCAGCCGCAGTTCGTGGCCCAGTGGAAGACCACCGGGCAGCTCAACGCCCACATCGAGGAGATGTACACCGGCCACGCGCTGGTGAAGGTGTTCGGCCGGCAGAAGGAGTCCGCCGAGACGTTCCGCGAGCACAACGAGGCGCTGTACGCCTCCAGCTTCCGGGCCCAGTTCATCTCCGGGATCATCCAGCCCGCGATGATGCTGATCGGCAACCTGAACTACGTGCTGGTCGCCGTGGTCGGCGGTCTGCGGGTGGCGAGCGGCGCGCTGTCGATCGGCGACGTGCAGGCGTTCATCCAGTACTCGCGCCAGTTCAGCCAGCCGCTGACGCAGGTCGCGAGCATGGCCAACCTGGTGCAGTCCGGCGTCGCCTCGGCGGAGCGGGTCTTCGAGCTGCTGGACGCCCCCGAGCAGTCCGCCGAGCCGGCCATGCCGGAGCGCCCGGCCGAGCTGCGCGGGCGGGTCGCCTTCGAGGACGTCGCGTTCCGGTACGACCCGGAGAAGCCGCTGATCTCGGACCTCTCGCTCAAGGTCGAGCCCGGCCACACGGTGGCCATCGTCGGCCCGACCGGCGCCGGCAAGACCACCCTGGTCAACCTGCTGATGCGGTTCTACGAGGTCAGCCACGGCCGGATCACCCTGGACGGCGTCGACATCGCGGCGATGTCCCGCGAGGAGCTGCGGGCCGGCATCGGCATGGTGCTCCAGGACACCTGGCTGTTCGGCGGCAGCATCGCCGAGAACATCGCGTACGGCGCCGACGGCGCCAGCACCCGCGAGCAGGTCGTCGAGGCGGCGAAGGCCGCGCACGTCGACCGCTTCGTGCGCACCCTCCCGGACGGCTACGACACCGTCATCGACGACGAGGGCACCGGCGTCAGCGCGGGCGAGAAGCAGCTGATCACCATCGCCCGGGCGTTCCTCGCGCAGCCGAGCATCCTCGTCCTCGACGAGGCGACCAGCTCCGTCGACACCCGCACCGAGGTGCTCATCCAGCGGGCGATGGCCCGCCTGCGCAGCGGCCGGACGAGCTTCGTGATCGCCCACCGGCTCTCCACCATCCGCGACGCGGACGTGATCCTGGTGATGGAGGACGGCGCGATCGTCGAGCAGGGCTCGCACGACGACCTGATCGCCGTCGGCGGCGCGTACGCGCGGCTGTACAAGGCACAGTTCGCCGAGGCGGTGGCCGAGGTCGACTGACCTGCGGCCGGATACGGCGGAGGGGGCCACGGACGACTGCCCGTGGCCCCCTCCGCCGTGTCCGGGGTGCCGCTACTTCTTTTCCTTCGGGGCGTCCGCGTCGGTGGACAGCGCGGCGATGAAGGCCTCCTGCGGGACCTCCACGCGGCCGACCATCTTCATCCGCTTCTTGCCCTCCTTCTGCTTCTCCAGCAGCTTGCGCTTGCGCGAGATGTCACCGCCGTAGCACTTCGCGAGGACGTCCTTGCGGATCGCGCGGACGGTCTCACGGGCGATCACGCGCGAGCCGATGGCGGCCTGGATCGGCACCTCGAACTGCTGGCGCGGGATCAGCTTCTGCAGCTTGCCGGCCATCATGATGCCGTAGTTGTACGCCTTGTCCTTGTGCACGATCGCGGAGAACGCGTCGACCGCGTCGCCGTGCAGCAGGATGTCGACCTTCACCAGGTCGGCCGTCTGCTCACCGATCGGCTCGTAGTCGAAGGAGCCGTAGCCGCGGGTCTTGGACTTCAGGATGTCGAAGAAGTCGAAGACGATCTCGGCGAGCGGGAGGGTGTAGCGCAGCTCCACCCGGTCCTCGGACAGGTAGTCCATGCCCTGCATGTTGCCGCGGCGGCCCTGGCAGAGCTCCATGACGGCGCCGACGAACTCGTTCGGCACCAGGATGGACCCGCGGACCACCGGCTCGTTCACCTCGGCGATCTTGCCGGTCGGGAACTCGCTCGGGTTGGTGACGGTGTGCTCGGTGCCGTCCTCCATGACCACCCGGTAGACGACGTTGGGGGCGGTGGAGATCAGGTCGAGGTTGAACTCGCGCTCCAGCCGCTCCCGGACGATCTCCAGGTGCAGCAGGCCCAGGAAGCCGCAGCGGAAGCCGAAGCCCAGCGCGACCGACGTCTCCGGCTCGTACACCAGGGCCGCGTCGTTGAGCTGGAGCTTGTCGAGGGCGTCGCGCAGCAGCGGGTAGTCGCTGCCGTCCAGCGGGTAGAGGCCGGAGAACACCATCGGGCGCGGCTCCTTGTAGCCGCCCAGCGCCTCGGTCGCACCCTTGTGCATCGAGGTGATCGTGTCACCGACCTTGGACTGCCGGACGTCCTTCACACCGGTGATGATGTAGCCCACCTCACCGACGCCGAGGCCGTCCGCGACCTTGGGCTCCGGCGAGATGACGCCGATCTCCAGCAGCTCGTGGGTCGCGCCGGTCGACATCATCGCGATCCGCTCGCGCTTGGTGAGCTCACCGTCGACCACGCGGACGTAGGTGACCACGCCGCGGTAGGTGTCGTAGACCGAGTCGAAGATCATCGCGCGGGCCGGGGCGTTCTTGACGCCGACCGGCGCCGGGATCTTCTCGACCACGTGGTCGAGCAGCTCCGGCACGCCGAGGCCGCTCTTGGCGCTGACCTTGAGGACGTCCTCCGGGTCGCAGCCGATGATGTGCGCGATCTCGGCGGCGTACTTCTCGGGCTGGGCGGCCGGCAGGTCGATCTTGTTCAGCACCGGGATGATCGTGAGGTTGTTCTCCAGCGCCAGGTACAGGTTGGCGAGGGTCTGCGCCTCGATGCCCTGGGCGGCGTCCACCACGAGGATGGTGCCCTCGCAGGCGGCGAGCGAACGGGACACCTCGTACGTGAAGTCCACGTGGCCCGGGGTGTCGATCATGTTGAGGATGTGGGTCTTCCCCACCCCCTCGCCGACCGTCGGCGCCCACGGGAGGCGGACCGCCTGCGACTTGATGGTGATACCGCGCTCGCGCTCGATGTCCATGCGGTCGAGGTACTGGGCACGCATCTGCCGGGGGTCGACGACACCGGTGATCTGGAGCATCCGGTCGGCGAGCGTCGACTTGCCGTGGTCGATGTGGGCGATGATGCAGAAGTTGCGGATCAGCGCCGGGTCGGTACGGCTGGGCTGTGGCACATTGCTGGGGGTCGCGGGCACCTTGGTCCGATTCTCCGTTGGTCCGGGGGCCGGGCGCTCGCCCCCCTCAACGTCGTCGACATCGCACTGACGCCGACCGAAGGAGCCGCTTCCCGGGGACCGGACGGTCTCGTCCGATCGATATGGCTCCGACCATCCTCCCACGAGCGCGCATCGGCTCGCCGTCCAGCTCCGTCCGGCCTCCCCCGGAACGGCCGCTACGATCCGTCCGTGATCCTGGAAAGCGCCCTGCTCGACGTCCTGCCCGGCCGCGAGGACGAGTTCCTCGCCGCCTTCGCCGAGGCCAAGCCCCTGATCGCGGTGCAGCGGGGGTTCCGCTCCCTGGCGGTCCGCCGCTGCCTGGACGAGGGCCGCACCTCCCGCTTCCTCCTCCAGGTGGAGTGGGACACCCTCGCCGACCACACCGAGGGGTTCCGCCGCTCCGCCGAGTACCAGCGCTGGCGGGCGCTGCTGCACCCCTTCTACGCGCCGTTCCCCGAGGTCGAGCACTACGGGGACGCGCTGCTCACGGCGCAGCCCCACCGGTGACCGGCTCGCGCCCGGTTTGGGATGGGGCCCCGGCCCCTGGTAGCGTTGGCCGCTGCACCTGGCCCTGGCATGCCCTCTCAGCAGACCGGGACCGTGCGGTGCGACCTAGTCAGAACCATTACGAACAAGACTGAGGCTCCTTCGTGGCGAACATCAAGTCCCAGATCAAGCGCAACAAGACCAACGAGAAGGCGCGCCTGCGCAACAAGGCCGTCAAGTCCTCGCTCAAGACCGCCCTGCGCAAGGCCCGCGAGGCCGCTGCCGCCGGCGAGACCGAGAAGGCCACCGTGCTGGCCCGCGAGGCCTCCAAGGCCCTCGACAAGGCCGTCAGCAAGGGCGTCATCCACGCCAACCAGGCCGCCAACAAGAAGTCGGCCATCACCAAGCGCGTCAACGCGACCGTCCAGGCCTGACGCCACGGGGCCGTCACGGCCCCACCCCCTCAGGTCGAACCGGCCCTCTACCCGGGACCCTGAGGCGCACAGACTCGTACCGCACGCGGCCTGCGTTCGCCACGCGGGTGCGGTGCACACAGATCGACCGCGGACCCGCCTGGCGACAGGCCGTCCGCCCACTGCCCGCCCGGATCACTCCGGGCGGGCAGTCCGCGTTCCGAGGCCATGCCCGCCCGGGGCCCCGCTGACGGATTCCGCCACAACCCGGCCGGGCGGCCGGGGGCTCCCGCTATGGTCGTCGCAGCGGCGCCAGGGCGGCGGGGCGGCAGCGGCAGCGGGCCGTCACCACCGGCCGCCGGCGGTGGACCCGCGGGGAGGACGCACAGACATGTCGACGCCGCCACGGACCGGTCCGGCGTACGGGAGCCGCACTCCGCAGACTCCGGGCCCGGGCCGCCCGGCGCAGACTCCGGGTGAGCCCGCAGGGGGCGGGCCCACGGCGCGCGGGGAGCTGCGCCGCAGGGCAGGGTGGGCCTTCACAGGCGCCGTGCTCGCCTCGGCCGTGTGGGGCGCCGCCGTGCTGAACGTGCCCGGGATGGTGACCACGGCCGCCTCGCCGCAGAGCGTGCACGGGTACCGCCCGGTCGACGACCTGTGCCGGACGGCCAGGCTGGTCAGGTTCACCCAGCTGTACCCGAGCCCGGACGGCTCGCCGGCCCATCACACCGAACGGCACCCGGCACTCGACTCGATGTCCTGCATCCTTTCGCTGCAACGGAATTCGAGCAGTAGCAGCAGCGGTGACGACTACGCCTCGCTGTACCTGCGGGTGAACCTGCACAAGGCCGTCAACGCGAGTCTGGAGTTCGACGCCGAGCGGGCGGGGATGCAGCAGCAGCACTACCAGACCAGCGACGTGCCCGGTCTCGGCGAGGACGCCTACCTCGCCTACCGGGACGAGCCGGGCAGCACCGACCGGAGCTGGCACAGCGTCTCGCACGAACTGCAGGTCCGGGACGGCGGCATGACGTACTACCTCTCCTGGTCCGGGAGCTACCAGGACGGCCGGAGCACACCGCCCGACCGGGAGACCATCCGGCAGGCGCTGCTCGCCGACAGCCGGGACCTGCTCAAGGCCCTCGGCGGCCCCTGAGGACGGCCGGCACCGGGGGCCGGTACGGAACCGGGGGCCGGTACGGAACCGGGGGCCGGTACGGAACCGAGGGGCCGGCGAGGGCGGAGGTCAGTACGAGCGGGCTCCTGAGCGGGCCGCCCTGGCGACGGTGACCACCGCGCGCTCCAGGGCGTAGGCCGGGTCGTCGGAGCCGCCCTTGACGGCCGCGTCGGCCTGCGCGATCGCGGTGAGTGCCACGGCGACGGCGTCGCCCGTCCAGCCGCGCATCTGCTGGCGGACCCGGTCCACCTTCCACGGCGGCATGCCCAGCTCGCGGGCCAGGTCGGCGGGGCGCATGTTCCGGCCGGTGGTCGCGAGGCGGCCGATGCTGCGGACGCCCGAGGCCAGCGCATACGTGATCCCGGTGGGCGGCTGGCCGACGGCGAGGGCCCAGCGCAGCCGCTCCAGCGCCTCCGCGGCCCGCCCGGTGACGGCGAGGTCGGCCACCTCGAAGCCGGTGGCCTCGGCCCGGCCGCTGTAGTAGCGGGCCACCACGGTCTCGTCGATGGTGCCCTCGACGTCGGCCGTCAGCTGGCTGCACGCGGCGGCCAGCTCGCGCAGGTCGCTGCCGAGCGAGTCCAGCAGGGCCTGGCAGGCCTCCTGGCTCGCCGACCGGCCCAGCGTGCGGAACTCGTTGCGGACGAAGGCGAGCCGGTCCCCCGCCTTGGTCAGCTTCGCGCACGCGACCTCACGGCCACCCGCCTTGCGCCCGGCGTCCAGCAGGCCCTTGCCCTTCACGCCGCCGGCGTGCACCAGGATCACGATCACTTCGTCGGCCGGGTCCTCCAGGTACGCCTTGACCTCCTTCACGGAGTCGGCGGACAGATCCTGGGCTGCCCGGACCACGATGACCTTGCGCTCGGAGAACAGCGAAGGTGTGGTCAGCTCGGCGAGGCTGCCCGGCTGGAGGGCACCGGGAGCCAGGTCCCGTACGTCGGTGTCGGAGTCGACCGCCTTCGCCGCCGCCACCACCTGGGCGACCGCACGGTCGAGCAGCAGCTCCTCCTGGCCGACCGCGAGGGTCAGCGGGGCGAGCAGGTCATCGGGTGCACTCTTCCTGGCCATCGCGTACCAGCATCCCACGGGCTCCCGACAATCCCGCCGGGGTGCGGAGCGGGGCATCGCGCACGCGGGCAGGGTGCAGGGCAGGCGGGGCGCAGGGCGGGCGGGGCGCAGGGTGGGCGGGGCGGGGCGGGGCCGAGGCGCGGGGCGGGAGGTGGCGGACGGCCCGGGCGGGGTCCGGCGCGGTGGGCGGGGTCTGGAGAATGGGGGCGTGAACGAGAACGACGAAGCCCCGGACCTCCACGCACGCCAGCTGCTCGTGCTGCCCGACCGCGATGCCGCCGACGAGGCCGCACAGGAGCTGGCCGAGCGCCGCCCCGCCCTCGGCCGCCTCGACGTGGTCCGGGACGCGCTGGCCGGTGAGGACGACGCGGAGGACGCGCAGTGGCTGGTGGTGGTCGAGGCTCCGGAGGACGGGTGGACGGGCGAACTGCTGCTGGAGCTGGAGGCGCTCGCCGCCGAGTACGAGGGCTGGCGCGAGGAGGGGTGAAGGGGTGAGGGGCTGACGGGCCGGACCGGGTGAACGCTCGTCACCGGTGGCCCGGCGGCCGGTCGTGCGGGTGGGTGGCTGCCGCGAGGGTCGCGGGGGTGTCGCCGAGGATCGCGACGTCCCCCGCCAGGTCCGTCCGCAGGACGGTCGCGCCGAGGGCCCGCAGTCGGTCGAGCGTGCGGGGCGCGGGGTGGCCGTAGGGGTTGTCCCGGCCGCAGGAGACCAGGGCCAGGCGCGGGCGCCAGGCGGTGGTGAGGCTCCAGTCCTGGTTCGCCGAGCCGTGGTGGGCCACCTTGAGGACGTCCACCGGGCCCGGGACGGAACGGGCCGTCAGCGCCGCCTGGGCCGGGGGCTCCAGGTCTCCGAGCAGGGCGATCCGCAGGGCCCCGCCCGGCCCGCCGCCGCGGCCGACGGTGGCGAGCAGCGCGACGCTGGCGTTGTTCGGGCCCGGCGCCGGTAGCACGGGGCGTACGGGAGGCGCCGTGGGTGAGGCCGGGCCCGGTGGCCCGGCGGGCCAGAGCACGTCCCAGGAGAGCAGTGGACCGGCCGTACGGTGCTCTCCCCGCACCGCGCGCAGGAGCGGCAGGCCGGCCGCCGCCACCCAGCCCCGTACCCGGGCCGCCTCGCCGGGCGGCTCATCCAGGGTCGTGGCCTCGACTGCGCCGACCGCGCGACCGCGCAGCACGCCCGGGACGCCCTCCACGTGGTCGGCGTGGAAGTGCGTCAGGAGCAGCAGTGGAACCCGGGTGATGCCGAGGCCCCGCAGGCAGGTGTCGGCCGCGTCCGGATCCGGCCCCGCGTCGATCACGACCGCGCTGTCGGGGGCACCGCCGGCCCTGTCGTCGGAGAGGACCGGCAGCACCAGCATGTCGCCCTGGCCGATGTCGCACATCGCCAGGCGCCACCCGGCGGGCGGCCAGCCCGTGGCGATTCTGGTCAGCGTCGGCGGCCTGAGCAGGATCACCAGCAGGGTGAGGGCGAGGGCGGCGGTCCCGAGGGCCCGCAGCCGGGCGGCGCGGGCCGTCCACGGGCCGTCCACGCCGCCCTGGCGCCCGGTGGGCGGCAGCAGCAGCGGCAGGGCCCAGTACGCGGCGAGGGTGGCCACAGCCAGCAGGGCCGCACCGGAGAGCCCTCCGGGCCAGGACAGTTGAGCGCCGGGCAGGGCCGCACCGTGGCGGGCGACGGCGGCCAGCCAGCCGGCCGGCAGCCCGGCGAGCCGCGCCAGGAGGTGGGCGAGCGGGGCCGACACCGGTTCGACCGCCAGCACCACGAACCCGAGCAGGGTGGCCGGGGCGACCGCCAGTTCCGCCAGCAGGTTGCAGGGCAGCGCGACCAGGCTGATCCGTGGCGCCAACAGCACCGTGACGGGCGCGCAGAGCGCCTGGGCGGCAGCGGCGGTGGCGAACCCGGCTGCGAGCGGCCCGGGCCAACCGCGCTCGCGCAGGGCGGCCGTCCAGCGCGGGCCGAGGACCAGCAGACCGGTGGTGGCGAGCACGGAGAGCAGGAACCCGTAGGAGTGGGCGAGCAGGGGGTCGAACAGGACGAGGACGAGGACGGCGCCCGAGAGGGCGGGAACCGCGTGGCGCGGGCGCCCGACAGCCAGGGCCAGCAACCCGATCAGGCCGGTCGCGGCGGCGCGGAGCACGCTGGGATCGGGCCGGCAGACGGTCACGAAGGCGAGGGTCAGGGCGGTGCCGAGCACCGCGGTCTTGCGCAGCGAGAGGCCGAGGAGGCCGGCGAGGCCGCCGCGTTCGGCGCTGCCCGCGCGGCCGGGGGCGCCGAGCAGGACGGCCAAAAGGATCATCAGGTTGGCCCCGCTGACCGCACAGAGGTGCGCGAGGTCGGTGGCGCGGAAGGCCTCGCGGAGGTCGTCGGGCAGCCGCGAGGTGTCACCCACGACGAGACCGGGGAGCAGCCCCCGCGCGTCGGGGGGAAGGCCGTCGGCGGCGGAGCGCAGGCCGGCCCGCAACCGGCCCGCGATGCGCTGCGGGAGGCTCGGCGGTGCGAGCAGCCGGGGCGGCCCGTGGGCGAGGAGCAGTGCGGCGCCGTCGTCGGGTCCGTCTCCCGCCGGCCTCACCCGGACGTCGGCGGCGACGCGGGTGGAGGGGAGCAACGGCTGCCAGCCGGCCGCGTCCTGGGCCCGGACCATGACCGTGACGGGTGTGCTGGTCCGGGTGGTGCCGACCGGCCCGGCGCCTTCGGGCACGGTCACCCGTTCGGCGACTGCCTCCACGGTGAGCAGGGACTGCCCCGGGGCCGTCCCACGGGCGCGTGAGGTGCGGTTGCGCGGGTCGCCCGCGATGACGAGTTCGACCAGCAGGTCGGGGGGCGGCGGCGGTTCGGCGGAAGGCTCCGCAGTAGGCCCGGTGGTGGGACCGGTGGTGGGACCGGTAGGGGGACCGGTGGTCGGACCGGCAGTGGGCCCGGCGGGCAGAGTGGCGGCCGGGCGGGGCTGGGCGAGGGCGGCCAGCGGGCCGCGGTGGAGGTCGGCGGTGTGCAGGACGGTGGCGGCGGTGGCGGCGGCCGCGGTGAGGAGGACGGCGGCAAGGGTGGCGCGGGCCCGGGGTCGGCGCCCGGGCCGGTCGAGCAGCAGCAGGACGGCTGCGGTGGCAGCGGCTGCTGCTCCGGCGACCGCAACCGGGCGGTGGCCGGGCCCCAGCCGGAGGACGGCTGCGGTGACCGCCCAGGCGGAGGCGGCGGGGAGCAGCAGCCGGAGGTCGGCGGCAGGGCCGGGCAGGCCGTCCGGCGGCCGCCCGGAGAGGGGTGCGGCGATCGGGGGTCACCTCCTTCGGACCGGTTCGAGTTGGTCCGGTTCCTCTCGGCCCGGCCTGTCCGGGATCAGAGGGTGAGCAGCGGTTTCATCTCGTCGTAGGTGCGCGCTCCGATGCCACTGACCTGTCTGAGCTGGTCCAGCGAGCGGAACGACCCGTGGGCCTGGCGGAAGGCGATGATGCGCTGGGCGAGCGTCGGCCCGACGCCGGGGAGCGTGTCGAGCTGTTCGGGTGTCGCGTGGTTGAGGCTGACGGGGCTTCCGGGGGCTGGGCCGCCGCTCGGCGGCGGGGCGGGTTCGCCGACCAGGACCTGCTCACCGTCCGTCAGTACGCGGGCCAGGTTGAGCTGCTTGGTGTCGGTGTCGGGCAGTGCTCCGCCGGCCACCCGCAGGGCGTCGGCCACCCGGGATCCGGCCGGCAGCGCGCGGACGCCGGGGCTCGGGACCCGACCGGCGATGTCCACCACCACGACGGCCGGCTCGGGACCGGCGCCCCGGCCCGGCTCCGAGCTGATCGTTGCCGTTGCGGCCACCGGGACCTGTACGGCCCGGGGGCGGCCCAGCCAGAAGTGCTGCACGGCGTAGGCGAGGGCGAGGAGGAGCAGGACGGCCAGCGCGAGCACCGCCCGCCGGTCGAGGGCGGGCACCGGGCGGGCGAAGGCGGCCGGGCGAAGGACGGGCGCGGGCGGGCGCTGTTCGGGCTCCGGGGGCGGAACGGGCTCCGGCTCGCCTCCCGGCGGCACCTCCGGCGGCTCCCCGGGCGGCTCCCCGGGCGGCGCGGGCGGCCCGCCCGGCGGGAGGTCACCCGCCGGGGGCTGGATGGCGAGGAGGTGCGTCAGCCGGCCCCGGACGGTCTCGGCGGTCTCGCGGCGCTTGGCCGCGCCCGGCGTCAGGGTTCTCATGGCGCAGGACGGTACGGGCCGCAGCGTGCCCGGCGGGGAATCCGCCGAGAGCCTGTGGACAACTCCGGCCTGTGGACAACCGGTGTCCCCCGGACGGGTGGTTCGGGACGGTCGGCTCCGACCGGTTGTTTCGGACCAGGCGGCTCAGCGGGAGCGGGGTGAGAGCACCACGGCGAGCAGCCCCGGCCCTGCGTGGGCGCCGATCACGGCACCGACCTCGGAGAGCACGAGCTCCCGCAGTCCGGGCACGCGCTCGCGCAGCCGCTCGGCGAGCGGTTCGGCGCGGTCCTCGGCGGCGAGGTGGTGGACGGTGATGTCGACCTCGCGGTCGCCCGCCCGCTCGACGGCGATCTCCTCCAGGCGGGCGATGGCCCGGGAGGCCGTCCGGACCTTCTCCAGCGGTTCGATCCGGCCGCCCGACAGGTGCAGCAGCGGTTTGACCGCGAGCGCCGAGCCGAGCAGCGCGCGGGCCGCGCCGATCCGCCCGCCCCTGCGCAGGTATTCGAGGGTGTCGACGTAGAAGAATCCGCTGGTCAGCGAGGCCCGGTTCGCAGCGGCGGCGGTGGCCTCGTCCAGGCTGAGCCCGGCCTCGGCGGCCTCGGCGGCCGCCAGCACGCTGTAGCCGAGGGCCATCCCGATCAGCCGGGTGTCCACCACCCGGACGGGGATCGGGGCCTCGGCCGCGGCCAGCCGGGCGGCCTCGCAGGTGCCGGACAGCTCCGCCGACAGGTGCAGCGAGACGACACCGAGGGCGCCCGCCTCGGCGGCCGCCCGGTAGGCGGCGGCGAAGGTCTCGGGGCTGGGCCGGGAGGTGGTCACCCGGCGCTTGGCGCGCATCGCCTCGGCGACGTCCTTCGGGGAGATCTCCACGCCGTCGACGAGGGCCTCGTCGCCGACCGCGACGCTCAGCGGCACCACCGTGATCCCGTGGCGGTCGACTGCGTCCTGGGGCAGGTAGGCCGTGGAATCGGTGACGATGGCGAGGTCGGCGGGCATGAGCCGGAGGTTACTCCCCGTCCGCCCCTGAGGACAGCGGCGGACACGCGGGCGGGCGCACACGCTTTCGACCCGGGGGTGGGCAACCCGACCGGACCGGCCCGACAGAGCGCCCGCCCGGACCGACCTGAGCGAACCAACCTGACCGGACCAACCCGACCGGGCCTCCCGAGCGATCACCCCGGCCCGGGGCAGAGCGGCGCGGCGCAGCCTCAGCCGGCGGACGACCCCGTCGAGGGCTTGCGCAGGCGCTGCGCGATCCGGGCCAACGGGTCGGCCAGGCCGAGCGCTTCCTCCGCGCTCGGCCGGCCGCTGCCGCCGGTCAGCCCGAAGCGGCGCGGCGGCGCACCCGGATCCGACGCGGCGGAAGGGGCCGCCGACGAGGCCCCGGAAGCGGCAGCAGCCGGGTCCGCCGGAGAGGCTCCGGCCGGGGGCACCGCGTCCCAGTGCCGCAGCACCCCGGCCTCGCTCTCGCACTCCTTGCCGAGCCGGGCCAGTTCGTCGTCCGCGAAGCGGTGCATGCGGTCCTGGGCGGCCCAGCGCATGGTCTCGGCGGAGTGGGTGATCCGCTCGGCACGCTCGCGCAGTTCGGGCAGTTTGGCGGCGATCCGGCCGGCGTCCGGTTCGCGCTCCAGGATGCGCAACTCGCCGTCCAGTTCGGCGGCGTGGGCGTCGAGCCGGGCGAGCAGCCGGAGCGAGTCGGCGAGCTGGCCGTCCTCGGCGAGGCCGGCCTCCAGGACCTGGCGGGTGCCGTCGAGCGAGGTGCGCAGCGCCAGCCGGGTGGCCGAGATCCGGCCCTGCGGGCCGGGCTTGGTGTACGACTTCGCCTTCAGGGTGACGTTCTCCACCGCGCGCCTGGCGTTGGTCTCGTGCCGTTCGACCTTCGCCGCAACGGCCTTGGCTGCCTTGACGGTGCCGACCACCGCGAGGGTCAGCAGTCCGATGCCGAACAGCATCACCAGGGCCAGCACCACTCCGAGTGCGTCCATCACGAGCCACCTTCCGCCGAGCCGGGCACACCGGGCCTGGTGCGCGGGCGGGCCGCACGGGTGCACGGCCCGGCCGCACGCGCCGAGGGTTCCACGGTAGCCGCCCGGGCGGCCGCGGTGCGGGGCGTGAGGCCGTCCGGCCCGGAGATCAGGGACAGATCGGGGTTCTCCCCCACACCCGGGCCCCGTCCTCGGGGCCGTCGGCCCGCAGCGTGACGGCAGCGAAAGGGCGGCCCCACCGGAATCCCGGCGGGACCGCCCTACTGCCGGCCGACGCTCGGCCGGTGATCAGCCGGTGACGATGTTCACCAGCTTGGGCGCCCGCGCGATGACCTTGCGGACGGGCGCGTCGCCGATGGCCGCGACCACGGCGGGGTCGGCCAGTGCCAGGGCCTCCAGGTCGGCGTCGGAGATCTCCGGGGAGACCTCCAGGCGGGCCTTGACCTTGCCCTTGATCTGGACCACGCAGGTGACCGACTCGTCGACCACGTACGCCGGGTCGGCGACCGGGTAGTCGGCGTAGGCCAGCGACTCGTCGTGGCCCAGCTTGCGCCACAGCTCCTCGGCGATGTGCGGGGCCAGCGGGGCGACCAGCAGGACCAGCTGCTCGGCCACCTCGCGCGGCGTGGAGCCGCGCTTCACCAGGTAGTTGTTCAGCTCGATGGCCTTGGCGACGGCGGTGTTGAAGCGCAGCCCGGCCATGTCGCCGCGGATGCCGTCGATGGCCTTGTGCAGGGCGCGCAGGGTCGGCTCGTCGGCCGGCTCGTCGGTGACGACCAGCTCGCCGGTGGTCTCGGAGGCGACGTTGCGCCACAGCCGCTGCAGGAACCGGTAGGAGCCGACGACGGCGCGGGTGTCCCACGGGCGGGAGACGTCCAGCGGGCCCATCGACATCTCGTACAGGCGCAGGGTGTCCGCGCCGTACTCGTCGGCGATCTCGTCGGGCGCGACGGCGTTCTTCAGGGACTTGCCCATCTTGCCGGCCTCGCGCTTGACCGCCTCGCCGTTCCAGAAGTAGCCGCCGTCGCGCTCCTCGACCTCGGCGGCGGGCACCGGGAAGCCCCGCTCGTCGCGGTAGACGTCGGCGGTGATCATGCCCTGGTTGAACAGCTTGTGGAACGGCTCGACGGACGAGACGTGCCCCAGGTCGTGCAGCACCTTGTGCCAGAACCGGGCGTACAGCAGGTGCAGCACGGCGTGCTCGGCACCGCCGACGTACAGGTCGGCGCCGCCGGCCGGCTTCTCGGCGGTCGCGCCCAGCCAGTACCGCTCGTTGGCCGGGTCGACGACCTTGTCGCTGTTCGCCGGGTCGATGTAGCGCAGCTCGTACCAGCACGAACCCGCCCAGTTGGGCATGGTGTTGGTCTCGCGGCGGTAGCGCTTCACGCCGTCGCCCAGGTCCAGCTCGACGTTGACCCAGTCGGCGTTGCGCGACAGCGGGGTCTTCGGCGAGGAGGTGGCGTCGTACGGGTCGTAGGTGTGCGGCGAGTAGTCCTCGACCTCGGGGACCTCGACGGGCAGCATCGAGTCGGGCAGCGCGTGCATCACGCCGTCCTCGTCGTAGACGATCGGGAAGGGCTCGCCCCAGTACCGCTGGCGGCTGAACAGCCAGTCGCGCAGGCGGTAGTTGACGGTGCCTTCGCCGATGCCGTGCTCGGTCAGCCAGGCGGTCACGGCGGCCTTGGCCCCGACGACGCTCAGGCCGTCCAGGGAGATGCCGTTCTCGGTGCCCTCCGCGTGGGCCGAGTTGACGATGACGGAGTCGTAGGTGTCGAACGCGTCGTCCCAGGTGTGCGGGTCCTCGGCACGGCCGTCGGTGGGCCGGACGACGCAGCGCATCGGCAGGTCGAAGGCGCGGGCGAACGCGAAGTCGCGGTGGTCGTGGGCGGGTACGGCCATGATGGCGCCGGTGCCGTAGCCCATCAGCACGTAGTCGGCGATGAACACCGGGACGGGCTCGCCGCTGACCGGGTTGGTCGCGTACGCGCCGGTGAAGACGCCGGTCTTGACCTTCGCCTCGACCTGGCGCTCGACGTCCGACTTGGCGGCGGCGGCGGCCCGGTAGGCGGTGACGGCCTGGGCGGGGGTGGCTGCGCCGCCCGTCCAGTCGTCGTGGGTGCCGGCCGGCCAGGCGGCCGGGACGATCGAGTCGACCAGGGCGTGCTCGGGGGCCAGCACCATGTAGGTGGCTCCGAACAGGGTGTCCGGGCGGGTGGTGAAGACGGTGATCGCCCGGTCGCCGTCGACCGCGAAGTCGACGCGTGCGCCCTCGCTGCGGCCGATCCAGTTGCGCTGCTGCAGCTTGATGGCCTCGGGCCAGTCCAGCAGGTCCAGGTCGGCGATCAGGCGGTCGGAGTAGGCGGTGATCCGCATCATCCACTGGCGCAGGTTCGACTTGAACACCGGGAAGTTGCCGCGCTCGGAGCGGCCGTCCGCGGTGACCTCCTCGTTGGCCAGCACGGTGCCCAGGCCGGGGCACCAGTTGACCGGCACCTCCTTGGAGTACGCCAGCCGGTACTCGCCCAGCAGGTCCTCGCGCTCGGCGGCGGACAGCTCGGCCCAGGCGCGGCCGCCCGGGGCGGGCCGTGCGCCGTCCTCGAACTGGGCGACCAGCTCGGCGATCGGGCGGGCCCGGCCGGCCTCGGCGTCGTACCAGGAGTTGAAGATCTGCAGGAAGATCCACTGCGTCCAGCGGTAGTACTCGGGGTCGATGGTGGCGATCGACCGGCGCGAGTCGTGGCCCAGGCCCAGCCGGCGCAGCTGCTGGCGCATGTTGGCCATCGCGGCCTCGGTGGTGATCCGGGGGTGCTGGCCGGTGGCGACGGCGTGCTGCTCGGCGGGCAGGCCGAACGCGTCGTAGCCCAGGGTGTGCAGCACGTTGTGGCCGGTCATCCGCTGGTAGCGGGCGAACACGTCGGTCGCGATGTAGCCCAGCGGGTGGCCGACGTGCAGGCCGGCGCCCGACGGGTACGGGAACATGTCCATGATGAAGCTGTGCGGCTTCGCCGAGACGTCACCGGCCGCCGGATCCGCCAGCGCGCCGGTGGGGTTGGGGGCGTTGAACGTCCCCTCCTTCTCCCAGACGTCCTGCCAGCGGGACTCGATCTCGGCCGCCAGCGCGGCGGTGTACTTGAAAGCAGACTCCGCGCGGAAGGGCTCGGTGGCGGCGTCGGCCGCGCCGGAGGCAGGTGTCGTCTCGGTCATGATCCTTCAAGCTCCATCGATGTCAGTTAGCGAACCGGCGGCGAAGTCCGTCGGCGGGTCCGGAAGCACCCCGGGGGGTTCCGGTGGGAGCCGGAAAACAAAAAATCCCCTCGCAGGAGGGGACGCCACGCCGACTCCGGCACCCACCCGAGGGTGCGGCCGGTCCTGGTCAGCGCGGCCGGCTAAGGAGCAGGCGCACGGTTCGCATGGGCTCAGGGTACCGCAAGCCCGTGAGGGCCCAGGCGGTTATGCCGCCCTGGCCGCCGCGTCGAAGTCCCGCAACGCCCGGGCGACCCGGGCGGACTGCATGCCGGCGGCCAGCAGCCGGGCCTCGTCGGCGATCCGCCCGGCGTCGCCGCCCTCGCCGGTGCGCCGGCAGGAGTCGGCGAGGCGCACCATCAGCAGGGCCCTGGCGCGCGCCCGGGCCGGCTCCAGCACCGCGACCGCGCCGCGCAGCAGGTCCCTGGCCCGTTCGTGCTCGCCGAGGAAGAGGTACGCCTCCCCCACCATGCCGTCCAGGTCGGCGCGCTCCTGCCGGTGCCGCGGCCCGTCCCCCAGCGTCAGGAACGCCCGCCCGGCGACCTCCTCGACGCCGTCCCGCTCGCCCCGGCGGCCGTGCGCGCGGGCGATCCGGCCGAGTTGGAGGGCCCGTTCGGCGGGGGTCAGCACCTCGTCGGCCGCGCGCAGGGCGGTGGAGAGCATCGCGACCGCGTCGAGGCCCCGGCCGCCGGAGTTGTACGTGGCGGTGGCCTGCACGGCGAGGCAGCCGACGACGCTCACTCCGAGCCGGGGGTCGCCGCACACGTGGGCGGCCCGCAGGGCGGCGACGAAGGCGCGCTGCGCGGCGGCGTCGTTGCCCATGTCGTAGTTGGCCCAGCCGACGAGCCGGGAGAGGCGGGCCGCCGCCGCGTAGAGCTCCCGGCCGAGCTCCTCGCCGTAGGAGCCGAGTTCGAGGAGCTTGCCGACCATGGCGAGTTCGGCCTTGGCCGGGTCGAGGACAAGGCCGCCGCCGCTGGCCTGTTCGAGGCGCTGCTTCCCGGCGTACGAGAGCCTGAGGTCGGCGAGCTGTTCGGGGGCGATCCGCAGGGCGCCCTCGCCGCCGGTGACGGCGGGCGGCGGCGAGGCCCAGTGCCGGGCGGCCTGTTCGAGTTCGTCGCCGCGGAACAGCGCGGTGAGGCGGACGGGCCCGGCGTCGGCGCCCGCCTCGCGCAGCGCGGTCTGCGCGGTGTCGGCCGTCCACGGGTCGGTGAGCAACCGCGCGGACAGCGTCTTGGCGCCCCGGTTGCCGCCCATCCGGCCCCAGAGCTGCTCGTACGTGACGGCGATGCCCAGGGTGCGGCTCAGCACCTCGCACACCGTCTGGTCGTGCGGGGCGCGCGGCACCATGCCGCGGTCGCGCCACTTGTACGGGGCCGTGGAGCTGATCGCGAGGCCGGCCGGCAGGGTCAGGTTGACCTCGCGGGAGAGCCGCTCCGGGCTCCAGCCGAGCTGGTGCAGTATCCGGGCCAGCTCTTCGTTCCGCTTCCGTACCAGGTCGGCCATGTCATCGACGGTAGCGGTCGGCCGTCGGGCCCAGGAAGGGGCCGCCGATCGGCCGGAGCGGGCGCGGCAACGCGAAGGGCCGCCTCCCGTTGCCGGGAGGCGGCCCTTCGTTCCTGTGGAGCTACGGGGAATTGAACCCCGGACCTCTTGCATGCCATGCAAGCGCTCTACCAACTGAGCTACAGCCCCTTGACCTGCGATGTCACCGTAGGCCCACACTGTGGTTTCCCTCGGCGACATCACTTACTTTACACGGTCACAGGGGTGCTCCACGAATCCGTATCCGGACGGGGCCCGGGGGCGGCGACCACGGGCGGCGGCGGGCGAGCGCGGCGGCGGGGACGGCGGCGGGGACGGCGGGAGCGGGCGCTACCCGGCGCGGGCCGCGCGCACCGTGCGGGCCGCCAGGGCGCCGGCGGCCGTGATCGCCGCCGCGATCACCACGGTGGTCACCAGCAGGGCGTGCCCGGACTCGCGGGCCGGGGCCGGCAGGGCCGCCCGCCCCAGGAAGACCGAGCCGAGCAGTGCGACCCCGACCACCTGCCCGAACTGGATGACCGTCACCATCACCCCGCTCGCGTCGGCCGCGTCGGACGGCCGGACCCGGGCGAGCGCCCGGGCGAAGAGCGGGGCGTAGGCGCAGCCGGCCGCCAGGCCGAGCCCGGTCATCAGCAGGACGGTGCCGGGCCCGACGTCCGCGCCGCCCCGCAGCAGCAGGCCGAGGGACAGGTAGCCGGGGCCGACCACGGCCGTGGCCAGCACGGGCAGGAACGCGTGCAACCGGGCCGGCAGGCGCTGCCAGTGCAGGCTGGAGAGGCCGAAGCCGACCGAGACGGGGGCGGACAGCAGACCGGCCCGCAGGGCGCTGTGGCCGAGGCCCGCCTGCTGGTGCAGGGCGAAGGCGAACATGAACCCGGCGAACCCGGCCATGATCATGAAGATCGCCCCGGCGGCCGGCAGCAGGCCCGGGGCGCGCAGGACCCGCCCGGAGATCAGCGGCTGCCCGCCGCGCCGCGCGATCCGTCGCTCGACCAGCCAGAACAGGGCGGACATCGACGCGCTGCCGCCGAGCATCGCCCAGCCCCAGGCGGGCCAGCCGAGTTCGTGGCCGAGCACCAGCGGCACCACCAGCAGGCCCAGCGCCGCCGCCAGCACCACCAGGCCGGGGACGTCGAAGCCGCGGGTGCGGTCCCCCCGGTCCGCCGGCAGCATCCGGGAGCCGGCCGCGAGCAGCGCGAGCCCGATCGGCACGTTGACCAGGAACACCGGGCGCCAGCCCGTCCCGAAGAGGTCGGCGCTGACCAGGAGGCCGCCGGCCACCTGGCCGAAGGCCATCCCGCCGGCCAGCACGGCCGAGTAGAGGCCGAGCGCCCTGGTCCGGGCCGCGCCGGTGTACGTCCGCTGGATGAGGCTCATCACCTGGGGCACCATCAGCGCGGCGCCGGCCCCCTGGAGCAGCCGGAAGGCGATCAGCCAGCCGGTGCCGGGCGCCAGGCCGCAGGCCAGCGAGGCGGCGGTGAAGCCGGCCAGGCCGAACCGGAACAGCCGCCCGTAGCCGAACCGGGCACCGAGCCTGGCGCCGGTGATCAGCAGCACGGCGTACGCGATGGTGTACCCCGCGATGACGAGTTGCAGCGCGGCGCCGGAGGCGTGCAGGTCCGTCCGGACGGTGGGGACGGCCACGTTGACGATGGAGACGTCGAGGACGGCCATGAACTGGCCGGTGAGCACGAGGGCGAGGAGCGGTCCGGGCCGGGCGGCCCGCCGCCCCGGCGCGCCCTCGGAGGCGGCGGGTCTGGTCTGAAGGTCCGTCATGGGCCCAGCCTGGCCGAGTACCGGTACCGGTGGTTAGAGCCTGCTGATCCTGGTACTGACAGCACCCTGTAAGGGCGGCCCGTTCTGCGGCACGATGGGCCGCATGACCACCCTGGACGAGAGATCCGCGCCGCAGCACCAGGACCGGCGCCGCACCGAACTCACCAGGTTCCTGAAGGCCTGCCGGGCCCGGGTCACCCCGGAGGACGTCGGCCTGCCGCCCGGGCTCCGGCGGCGCACACCGGGGCTGCGCCGCGAGGAGGTGGCGCAGCTCGCCGGGGTCGGGGTGACCTGGTACACCTGGCTCGAACAGGGGCGGCCGATCAACGCCAGCGAGCAGGTGCTGGCCGCGGTGGCCGGCTCGCTGCGGCTGGACGCCACCGAGCGCGACCACCTGTTCCGGCTGGCCGGGGTGCCCCCGCAGCCGCGCGGCGACGGCGCGCACGCCCATCTCGACGCGTCCACCCAGGTCATCCTGGACGCCCTGGCGCCGCTGCCGGCCGCGGTCTGCAACGGCCGGTACGACGTGCTGCTCCACAACGCGCCGTACGAGTCGCTGTTCGGGGCGGACCGGCCGACGGCGCCGCACGGCACGTTCAACAGCCTGTGGTGCGCCATCACCGGCCCGGCCTGCTGCAACACCTTCCTGAACCGGGAGGAGGAGCTGCCCCGGATGGTCGGGGTGCTGCGGGCCGCGTACGGCAAGCACGTGGGCGAACCGGTCTGGGAGCAGTACATCCGCGAACTGGCGCTCGCCAGCGGGACGTTCCGTGAGCTGTGGGCCCGGCAGGAGGTGGCGCCGGCCAGACCGGCCCGCAAGGTGTTCCGGCACCCGGTCGTCGGGGAGCTGCGGTTCACCGCCGCGTACCTGACCATCCCGGCGGCGCCCGAGCACTACATGGTGGTCTACACCCCGGACGGTCCGGTGGACCGCGAGCGGGTCGAGCGGATGGCCGGCCTGCCCGCCGCGCCGTTGAGGTGTCCGCACGGCTGACGGCGCCGGAAGAGCGGAAGGCCGCCGGAAACGCGGAAGGCCGCCACCCGGTGGGTGACGGCCTTTCGAATCGTTGTGGAGCTACGGGGAATTGAACCCCGGACCTCTTGCATGCCATGCAAGCGCTCTACCAACTGAGCTACAGCCCCGCGACACGACCGGCCCTCTCGGACCGCTGGTGCGGAGTGGAGCTACGGGGAATTGAACCCCGGACCTCTTGCATGCCATGCAAGCGCTCTACCAACTGAGCTACAGCCCCGCATTCGTGTGGTTCTCCCGCTTCCCTTCCGGGCCGCGTTCTCACCTGCGAACGAGGAAGACTCTAGCTGGTCAGGCCCGGAACTGCGAAATCCCGCCCGCGGCAGACCCACCACCGTCAGGTGTCGTCGCCGATCACCGGCTGCGGCAGGGTGCCCGCGTTGTGCTCCAGCAGCCGCCAGCCGCGCGCCCCCCGGCCCAGCACCGACCAGCAGCAGTTGGAGAGGCCGCCGAAGCACTCCCACATCTCCGGCTCCAGGTCGAGCAGCCGGCCGAGCATGGTGCGGATGGTGCCGCCGTGGCTGACGACCACCAGCGTCCCGTCCTCCGGCAGCTTCTGGGCAGCCTCCAGCACCACCGGGACGGAGCGGTCGGCGACCTCGGTGGACAGCTCCCCGCCGCCGCGGCGCACCGGCTCGCCCTGCGCCCAGGCCTCGTACTGCTCGGGGAAGCGGTCGCGGATCTCGGCGTTGGTCAGGCCCTGCCAGTCACCCGCGTAGGTCTCGCGCAGACCCTCGTGATGCTGGACGTCCAGCCCGGTGAGCGCGGACAGCTCGGCGGCCGTCCGGGCCGCCCGCCGGAGGTCGGAGGAGATCAGCAGGTCCGGACGCAGCCCCGCGAGCAGCCGGGCCGCCCGCTGCGCCTGCAGCACTCCCTGGCCGGTCAGCTCGATGTCGGTGGTGCCCTGGAAGCGCGATTCGAGGTTCCAGGAGGTCTGGCCGTGCCGCCAGAAGACGATGCGCGGTCCCCGCGCCTCCCGGCTCAGCTGGGGTCCTCGGAGACGTAGATCCCGACGCCGAAGTCGTCCGCCGGCGGGGCGGTGACGTTGCCGGCCGCGTCGGTCTCCGCGCCCTCGGGGCGGTTGCGGCTCGCGACGGCGTCCTCGGGCAGGGGCAGCTCGGGGCAGTCCTTCCACAGCCGGTCGAGGGAGTAGAAGGAGCGCTCCTCGGAGTGCTGGACGTGCACGACGATGTCCAGGTAGTCGAGCAGGATCCAGCGGCCCTCGCGCTCGCCCTCACGGCGCACCGGCTTGACGTCCAGCTTCTCGCGCAGCTGGTCCTCGATCTCCTCGGCGATCGACTTGACCTGGCGGTCGTTGTTCGCGGAGGCGATCAGGAAGGCGTCGGTGATCGACAGCACCTCGCTGACGTCGAACGCGATGATGTTGTGGGCCAGCTTGTCGGCCGCCGCCTGGGCGGCCGCGTTGATGAGTTCCTGGCTGTGGTCGGTGACGGTCACTGTGTTCTTCCGGCTCGGCTGCAGAGATGGGCGCCCTCCGGCCCGCCAACGGGCAGAGGGGTCCCAGTCCAGGATCTCACGCCGCCGCAGCGACCCCGGACGGATTAACTCCGGGGCCACTGCGGGACGGGCGGCGTGGCCGCCGGGCGCTACTGCGTCTTCGGCGCCTGGTAGTCCTTGCCGAGCACGACCAGCAGGTCCGCGCTCTGTGCGCCGGTGACCTTCTTCACCGCCGTCTCGGGCAGGCTCAGGCTGGTCGCGAGCGACTTCGCGGCGGCCAGCCGGGCGTCGTCGGTGTACCGGATCTCGGAGGTCGCCTGCGGGGCGGTCTTCGTGCTGCCCGGTACGAAGGTGAGGCCGGCGTTCACGATCTGGACCTGGGCGGCGGCAGCCGCCTGGTCGTTGCCGGAGCCGTCCTGGATGACCACCCGGGCCGCGGCGCCGGCGCTGTCGGCGCTGTGCACCGTACCGCCGAGCACGTCCTTGACCTGCTGGCCGGCGGTCGCGTCGTCCAGCGTGCCGTCGGGCCCGACCGGCAGTGCCGAGGTGGCGAAGTGCCCGGCCTTGGCCTGCAGGGCCAGTTGCACCAGGACCCCGGCCAGCGCGTCCTGCGGGAGGGACGGGTCGAGGACCGCGCCCATCCGCTGGACGACGTCCTTGGCCTCCTTCAGGTCGGTGGGCATCGTCCGCACGATCGCGTCCAGCACCTGCCCGAACCTGGCGAGCTGGGCGTCCCGGCTCTCGCCCGCCGCCTGGTAGGTGGCGTAGCCCACCGCGGCCTGGCCGCTCAGCAGGACGTTCTTGCCGACCGCGGCCAGCACCTTGCCGTCCGGCTTGCCGCCCTCGCGGATCTCCGCGTTGGTGTCCGCCCGGACGCCGCCCAGCTGGGCGACCAGCAGTTGCAGGTACGGGGTGTCCAGCCGCCAGGTGCCGGCCACGCTCGCGCCGAGGACCGTGCCCAGCCCGCCGCGGGTGTCGGAGGTGCCGAGGGTGTCCATCGCCTGGCCGAGCGGGACGGTCGCGGCGTCGCCGGTGCCGGGCAGCGTCAGGGTCTCCGGCAGCAGCAGCACCGAGCCCTTGTGGCCGGAGGCGTCGTTCACCAGCAGGGCGGTGGAGACCTTGCCCTGGAGGTCGCGCAGGTGCACCACGTTGACCTCGCGCGGCCCGGCCGCCGAGGCCGCCGTCTCGGCGGCGCCGAGCTTCCCGGTCACCCAGAGGTACCCGGTGCCGGCGCCGCCGAGCACCGCCAGTACGACGACGGCGCCGACCAGCCGGTTGCGCAGCTTGCGGCGGCGCTCGTCGCGGCGCTCGCTGCGCGACTCGGCGAACTTCAGCCAGTCGATGACGTCCTCGGACTCCTCCGCCTCCTCCTCGACGAAGGTGAACTCGCCGGTGGCGTAGTCGTCCGCGGGCGCCTTCGCCGCCTTGGCCGGTCGGGTGCCGCCCACCTGCTCGGACGGCTGCTCCGGCTGGGCGGGCGCCTGGGGCGCGGGCACCGGCCGGGGCCGGCGGGGGCGCGGCGGGGCCGGCGCGGCGGCCGGCGGCGGGGCGGGGGCGTACTGCTCCGGCGGCGCGGGCGGGCTGTACTGCTCGTAGGCCGGCTGGTCGTAGCCGGGCTGCTGGTACGGGGCCTGCTGCCCGTAGCCCTGCTGCTGGTCCTGCTGCGGGTAGCCGTCGTAGCCCTGCTGCTGCGGGTAGGCCTGCGGGCGGCCGTACGCCTGCGCCTGGTGGCCCGCCTGTTCGTACCCGCCGCCGTAGGCCTCCTGCGGGTACGTCTCCTGCGGGTACGGCTGCTGCTGGGGCCGGGCGTAGCCGGACTGGTCGTACGGCTCGTAGACCGGTTCCTCGTACAGCGGCTGCTCGTACACCGGCTGCTCGTAGGCCGGCTGCTCGTAGGCCGGCTGCTGGTAGCCGGGCTGCTGCTGGTACTGCTGGTAGGACTGCTGCTGCCCGGCGGGCCAGCCGTCGTCCTGCTGGCCCCTGCGGTCTGCCGTTCCGCTCACGCCGCCCCTCCCGGGATCAAGGCTGGGCCGGCGCGTAGAGCGCCCGCTTGTCGATGTAGCGGACCACGCCGTCCGGGACGAGGTACCAGACCGGTTCGCCCTTGGCGACCCGGTTGCGGCAGTCCGTGGAGGAAATGGCCAGCGCGGGGACCTCCACCAGGGAGACCCCGCCCGCCGGGAGCCCGGCGTCCGAAAGAACGTGTCCCGGGCGGGTGCAGCCGATGAAGTGCGCGAGCGAGAAGAGCTCCTCGGAGTCCCGCCAGGAGAGGATCTGGGCGAGTGCGTCGGCGCCGGTGATGAAGAAGAGGTCGGCGTCCGGATGCAGTGCCCGGAGGTCGCGCAGGGTGTCGACGGTGTACGTCGGCCCCTGGCGGTCGATGTCGATCCGGCTGACCGAGAACTGCGGGTTCTCGGCGGTCGCGATGACCGTCATCAGATAGCGGTCCTCGGCGGGGGTGACCGTGTGGTCGACCTTCTGCCAAGGCTGCCCGGTGGGCACGAAGACCACCTCGTCGAGGTGGAACGCACTGGCCACCTCGCTGGCGGCGACCAGGTGCCCGTGGTGGATCGGGTCGAAGGTGCCACCCATCACGCCGAGGCGCTTCTTTGCCGGTTCGTGTCCGCCGGGGGTCTCGGCCTGCTGTCCCATGCCGCCACACCTTACGCGACGCCCGTTGCGCGTTGGCCACCCCCGGCGTACCTATCGGCGCGGACATGGCAAAGGGAGCGTCCCCGGCTGCGCCGGGCGCTCCCTGGGCCTGGTCCGCCGGACCTGCCGCCGCCGGACGGACCCGGCGGCCCGCCCGCTCAGCGGTCGCGGTTGAACCGGGTGGTGATGTAGAGCAGCAGCAGCAGGATGAACAGCCCGGCGCCGCCCGTGAGGTACGGGCTGAGGCTCTCGTGGTTGCCACCCTCGCCCTCGGCGATCAGGTTCAGAACGGGGAGTGCAGCGGCAGTGCTCATGGTCGCAGGACCTTCTCGGCTCGGGTGACGGACCAGGGGTCTGGGCCGGTGAGGGCCCACCGGTTCATCGTACGGGTGGGCGTCGTGCAACCGCGCGGCGCCCCACCGCGTCTGACCACGCGTGGGCCCGCGGCCACCGGCGGCCTGCCGTTCAGCCCTTGCGGCCGGCCCGCAGCAGCACCCAGGCCAGCAGGCCGACGCCGACGAAGGAGGCCACCACGATCGTGCGCAGGAACAGCCCGGGGCCGCCCTCGCCGGAGATCGGCGCGGCCAGGGTGACAAGGGTGGCGGGGGACATCGGCGGGCTCCTCGGTCGGCTCTGCACCGCGGCCAGATCTGGTCCCGGTTCTCCAGAGCGTCCAGCCTAGACCGGGCCGCCGCACCGCCGGGCCACACCCCCCGCCGGACCCTCGGAGGCCGTCAACCGCACGGCGTATGGTGACCCACGGGGACGAGTACGCAACCGCACGCGTTGCACAGGCAGTCGTTGCAGGCAGAGAGAAGCGGGGGCCGGCCAGCGGCCGGGACCGGCGTCGACCAGGAGGTACTCAGAACATGACCGATACCAGCCAGGCGAAGAGCCCGAGCCGGCGCCGCCAGCGCTTCCCCGAGATCTCCACCCGAGCGTGGGAGCACCCCGCCGACCGGTCCGCCCTGGTGGCGCTGCGCAGGCTCACCGGCTTCGACGACGTGCTGAAGAAGCTCGCCGGCCTGGTCTCCGAGCGCTCCATCCGGCTGATGTTCCTGGCCACCGCGGTGAAGACCTCCGAACGTCAGTTCCCCGAGCTGTACGACATGGTGCGCGACGCCGCGTACGTGCTGGACCTGGAGAAGGTCCCCGAGCTCTACGTCACGCAGGACCCGACGGTCAACGCGATGTGCATCGGCATCGACACCCCGATCATCGTGCTCACCAGCGGCCTGGTCGAACTGCTCGACGAGGAGGAGCTGCGGGCAGTGGTCGGCCACGAGGTCGGCCACGCGATGTCCGGCCACGCCGTCTACCGGACGATGCTGCTGATCCTCACCAACATCGCCACCCGGATCGCCTGGATCCCGCTCGGCAACCTGGCCATCATGGCGCTGGTCACCGCGCTCAAGGAGTGGTTCCGCAAGGCCGAACTCTCCTGCGACCGCGCGGGGCTGCTCGCCGGCCAGGACCTCCAGGCGTCGATGCGCGGCCTGATGAAGCTGGCCGGCGGCCACAACCTCGGCGAGATGAACGTGGACGCGTTCCTGGAGCAGGCCGCGGAGTACGAGAAGGCCGGTGACCTGCGCGACGGCGTCCTGAAGCTGCTCCAGGTCCTGCCGCAGACCCACCCCTTCGCCGTCGTCCGGGTCGCCCAGCTGAAGAAGTGGTCGGAGAGCGACGAGTACCGCTCGATCCTGGCCGGTGCCTACCCGCGCCGCGGCGGCGACCCGGACGCCTCCGTCACCGACCAGTGGAAGGCCGCCGCCGACCACTACACGACCTCCGTCAAGGAGAGCAAGGACCCGCTGATGGGCCTGATCCGGGACGTGGCCGGCGGCGTCGGCACCGTCGGCGGCAAGCTCCGCGACACCTTCACCGGTGCCCGGGCCGGTAGCGCCGCCGGCGCCGCTCCGGGCGCCGCTCCGGGCGAAGAGGGCTGACCACCCGGCCGGTAGCCGGCCCCCGGGCCCCGGGGGCCGGCGTCAGCCGCCCGCCAGCACACCGCACAGCTGCCAGGCCGGGACGCTGTGGCTGCCCGGGTCGACGGCGGGCGGCGCCGGGGGCTTCGTACCTCCGACGGTGGCGAGGAGGGGCTGCAGGTACGTGGTCTGCGGGGTGTCGCAGGCGGCGGGCCCGGTCTGGACGGCGGCGTCGACCAGCCGGAGCTGGGAGGCGGCGAGCTCGGCGCGGTCGAACTCGAAGCGCAGCTCGCGGCGCACACTCAGTACCGTCACGGGGGCGCTGGCCGCGGCCCCCTCGGCCTGCAGGGCGTAGACGAAGGTGTGGTCGGTGGTGACCTGCAGGGCCCCGTCGTCGGCCTCGTCGACCCGCATGCTGCCGGCCACCTTGACGGTGTCGGTCGCGAGGACGGTGTGCGCGGGGTCGAAGCGGACCATCCAGCCGGTGGCCGCGTGGTGCCGGTCGTCGCGCGGGGCCGCCACGCTCTGGTCGAACTGGGCCAGCTGGCCGGCCGTGACGAAGTCCCGGACGGCGCCGGTGTCGCCCTTGATCAGGGTCGACGGGGCCAGTGCGGAGACGACCAGATAGCTCTGCACGGTGTCCAGCGCCCGGGCCACCTCGATCTTGGTGTAGTGCGCGGTGGCCGCCCCGGCCGGCACCGCGAGGCCTGCCCGGCCGTCCCCGTACCCGGCGGGCAGGCCGGCGAAGGGGTTGGCGGGATCGGCCGCCGGCAGGACCGGCGAAGTGGGGCTGAGTGCCATCAGGCTGACGGTCAGTTGACTGCCCGCGGGGCGGCTGCCGCCCCTGGTCGGTGAGCTGATCCCGAAGTACACGGCGGCGGCGAAGGCCACCACGATGAGCAGCAGCAGGGCGATCGCCTGCCGGGGGACGGAGCCGAGTCCGCCGAGGCCGAGCCGGGGCCTGGTCGCCCGGCCGTAGCCGCTGCCGAGCCGCTCGCGCGCCGAGAGTTCCTGGATGCGGGCAGCCCGGACGAACGATTCGTCGAAGACGACGGACCGGTATTCGTCCTCGTTCCCGGAACCGCCCTCGGGCCCACCCTCAGGAGGCTCTCGCGGGTCACCCATAGGACCAGGGTAAGGCGCGGCGGAGCATGCCACGAGGGCTCGCGCGCAACTTGTGCCCGACGCCCGGTGACCGTGCCGGGAGGGCCCGGGCACGGCACGCCCGGTGGCTCACCCCGCCGGGGCATTCACCGCGAGCGAGGGCACCGGGCGGGGCCCCGCGGGCGCCGTCCCCGCGCTGCTGCTGCCTGGTGCGGGGCGCTGCGGGGAGCCGGCGCCTGCTGCTCCGACGCCCTGGCAGACGGCCGCGACCGCCACCGCGACGAGGCTGACGCCCATGATCACGGCGAGCACCCAGGCCACCGGCCGGTGCCAGCGCTGCTGCGCGACCGACCGGCCGCGAGCCGCCCGGACCGGGTCGTAGGCGGCGTGCCGGCCCCAGCGGCCCGTCCTGCCCCAGCGGCCCGCCCGGCTCCGCCCGCTGCTCCGGCCGGGGCCGGACCACGGGTCGGGGTAGAGGTGGTCCTCGTCCAGGCCGCTCGGGTAGGGACGCAGCTCCAGCGGGAGCCCGTCACCGGTGATCCCGGCGGACAGCTCGTAGCCCCAGCCCGGCCCCGCCGTCTCGGGCTCGAACCGGGCCTCGGCGGCGGCCAGCTGCCGCTCCCTGGCGCTCGGCTCGTGCACGGCGGCGGACCGTACGAAGGCCTCGTCGAAGACCACGGTGGCGAACTCGTCGTCCGCAGCACCGTGGTCGGCGTCGTCAGGGTACGGAGAACCCCCCACATCCTCTGCCACGGACTCAGCGTATTACCGGGCGGCCGATTTGTCTGTGGCTCCTCGCAGTTGCTCCGTCACCTGTGTGACACCCGCCGCTCAGACGGCGGTACCGGATCCGCCCACGGTTTGCGCGGCCTCGCCCCGGACGTGGCCGTCACCTGTGACGATGTACTTGGTGGAGGTCAGCTCGGGCAGGCCCATCGGGCCCCGCGAGTGCAGCTTCTGGGTGGAGATCCCGATCTCGGCGCCGAAACCGAACTCACCCCCGTCGGTGAACCGGGTGGACGCGTTGACCGCGACGGTGGCCGCGTCCACCTGCTGGGTGAAACGGCGGGCGGCGGCCTGCGAGGTGGTGACGATCGCCTCGGTGTGGCCGGAGGACCAGCGGCGGATGTGCGCGACGGCGGCGTCCAGCGAGGGCACCACGGCCGCCGCGAGGTCGTACGAGAGGTACTCGGTCTCCCAGTCCGCGTCGGTCGCCGGCACGACGGTGGCCGCCGAGCCCTCGGCGGCCTTCAGCACCGCGTCGTCGCCGTGCACGGTCACCCCGGCCCCGGCGAGGGCGGCCAGCGCGAGCGGCAGGAAGGTGTCGGCGATGTCCTGGTGGACGAGCAGCGTCTCGGCGGAGTTGCAGACGCTGACCCGCTGGGCCTTGGAGTTCAGCAGGATGCCGACGGCCATCGCCAGGTCCGCGCCCGCGTCCACGTAGACGTGGCAGTTGCCGGTGCCGGTCTCGATCACGGGGACGGTCGAGCCCTCGACGACGGTCCGGATCAGCGACGCACCGCCACGCGGGATCAGGACGTCGACCAGCCCGCGCGCCCGCATCAGCTCGGTCACCGACTCGCGGCTCTCGCCGGGCACCAGCTGGATGACGTCGGCCGGCAGGCCGGCCCCGGCGACGGCGTCGCGCAGCACGCCGGTGAGCGCCGTGTTGGAACGGTAGGCGGACGCGGAGCCGCGCAGCAGGACGGCGTTGCCCGACTTGAGGCAGAGCGCGGCGGCGTCCACGGTGACGTTGGGGCGGGCCTCGTAGATGATGCCGACCACGCCGAGCGGCACCCGCACCTGGCGGACGTCCAGCCCGTTGGGGAGGGTGTAGCCGCGGACCACCTCGCCGACCGGGTCGGGCAGGCCCGCCACGTCGCGGACGTCGGCGGCGATCGCCGCGATCCGCCCGGGGTCGAGGGTGAGCCGGTCGACGACGGACTCGGCGGTACCGGCCGCGCGGGCCCGGGCCACGTCCTCGGCGTTCGCGGCGGTGATCTCGGCGCTGCGGGCCACCAGGGCGTCCGCGATCGCCAGCAGCGCGGCGTCCTTCGCCCGGCGCGGGAGCGGGGCGAGGGTGGCGGCCGCCTCCCGGGCCCGGCGGGCGGCGGCGAGGACGGGACTGTCGGCGGTGGCGAGGTCGCTGGTCATGGTGCACAGGGTAACGACTGCCCGGCCCCGGGCCGGGCCGTATTCCGTCCGGTGAGACGGGCCCGCCGGTCAGTACGGGTGCACGCCGCCGAGCTGGGGCGGCGGGTCCCCGAAGCCCTCCGCGACCCGCTTGTGGTAGGTCGCGCGGTCCACCACCTCCAGGCCGACGATCTCCCAGGGCGGCAGGCCGGCCGTCGCCTTGTGCTCGCCCCACAGGCGCAGCGCGATGGCCGCCGCGTCGTGCAGGTCGCGGGCCTGCTCCCAGTAGCGGATCTCGGCGTGCCCGGTGGCGTACCGGGCGGTGAGGAAGAAGGAGTGGTCGTGCGCGAGCTGCTCCAGCCCGGCGCGCAGCGCGGCGATGGGGGTGTTCTCGCCCGCGACGCTCAGCACCACGTGCCAGAGCCGCTCCTCGGGCGCCGCCGGCGCGGTCGCGTCGGCCCGCGCGCCCGGGCGCAACTCCCTTACGGTGTCGGCCGGTTCCGTTGGAGCGGGGGTGGCCGGCGAAGTGGCCGTCCCGTCGGCGGTGCGGCCACCCGCGATGCTGCTGAGCCTGCGCTCGGCGGTCGCTCCGGCCAGGGATCCGTCGTGCCTGCGTCCCACCGGCGGCCTCCTGTTCGGCGATGTCGTGTCGTCGTGCGGGCCGGGGCCCCGGCCCGGCGCTACGGCTGCCCCGGCCCGCCCCGTCCCGGGCGGGCGGCGCGCTCCCCCGCCCCCGTGCGGAGCGGCCCTCAGCCGCGCAGGACGACCAGGTCGTCGCGGTGGACGACCTCGCGCTCGTACGCGGCACCGAACTCCTGGGCCAGGTCACGGGTGGACCGGCCGAGCAGGCGGGGCAACTCCCTCGCATCAAAGTTGACCAGTCCGCGCGCCACGATGTGGCCGTTTTCGGCAAGAAGGTCCACCGGATCACCCGCGGCGAAATCGCCGTCGACCTTGGTGACCCCGGCGGGCAGCAGGGAGGCGCCGCCCGAGACCACGGCGTCCACGGCGCCCTGGTCCAGGTGCAGCGAGCCGCGCGGGCTGCTGGCGTGGGCGAGCCAGAGCAGCCGGTCGGCACTGCGGCTCCCGGTGCGCAGGAACAGCGTGCCGGTGGGGCGCCCGGCGAGGGCGTCGGCGGCGTGGCTGGCGGCGGTCAGCACGACCGGGATGCCGGCGCCGGTGGCGATCCGGGCGGCCTCCACCTTGGTGACCATGCCGCCGGTGCCGACACCGGCCTTGCCGGAGCTGCCGATCTGGATGCCCTCGAGGTCCTGCTTGCCGCGCACCTCGGCGATCCGGCTGGTGCCGGGGCGGCTCGGGTCGCCGTCGTAGAGGCCGTCCACGTCGGAGAGCAGGACCAGCAGGTCGGCGCGGACGAGGTGGGCGACCAGGGCGGCCAGCCGGTCGTTGTCCCCGAACCTGATTTCGGCGGTGGCGACGGTGTCGTTCTCGTTGACGACCGGCATCGCACCCATCGCCAGCAGCTGGTCGAGGGTGCGGTAGGCGTTGCGGTAGTGGGCCCGGCGGCTGGCGTCCTCCGCGGTCAGCAGCACCTGGCCGACGCGGATGCCGTACCGGGCGAAGGAGGCGGTGTAGCGGGCGACCAGCAGGCCCTGGCCGACGCTGGCGGCGGCCTGCTGGCGGGCCAGGTCCGGCGGCCGGCGGTCCAGGCCGAGCGGGGCGAGGCCGGCGGCGATGGCGCCGGAGGAGACCAGCACGATCTCGGGGGCGTCCGGCTGGCTGCGGACCTTGGCGATCGCGTCCACCAGGGCGTCGACCCGGTCGGCGTCCAGACCGCCGGAGGCGGTGGTGAGTGAGGACGAACCGACCTTGACGACGATCCGCCGGGCGGTCAGGACCTCCTCACGGAGTGACTGCTCGCTCATCGCGCTGGTGCCCTTCGCTGTGGCCGGACGACAGGCGCGGGAGCCTGCCGCTCCCCCGCAATCTACGCGATCGGGGCACCGGGCCCGTACGGCATGTCACCCGCTGGACGGCCGGGCCGGACGGGCCGGGCAGGCGGACGGCCCCCGCCCTCCCGTGGCGGGGAGGGCGGGGGCCGCGGCGGCCTGGCGGAGGGTCAGATGTCCTCGTCGTCGACCTCGTCGATGGCGCTCGGGCGGCTGCTGGACAGCGCCTCGAAGGCCAGGTACTCGGTCTCGGCGGCGTCGCGGCCCTTCTGCTTCTCGCGGCGGCGGTCGACGGCCGGGCGCGGGGACTCCATCCGGTGGTCCTCGCCGCGGCGGCCGAGCATCTCCGCGCCGGCGGCCATGCTGGGCTCCCAGTCGAAGACGACGGCGTTCTCCTCGGAGCCGATGATGACGGTGTCGCCCTCCTTGGCGCCGACCTTCCAGAGCTTCTCCTCGACGCCCAGGCGGGCCAGCCGGTCCGCGAGGTAGCCGACGGCCTCGTCGTTGGAGAAGTCGGTCTGGCGGACCCAGCGCTCGGGCTTGATGCCGCGCACGCGGTACGCGCCGTCCTCCTCGGTGACGGTGAAGCCGGCGTCGTCGACGGCCTTGGGCCGCAGCACGATCCGGGTGCTCTCCTCGGCCGGCTTGGCGGCCCGGGCCTCGGCGACGATCTGCGCCATCGCGAAGTTCAGCTCGCGCAGGCCCTGGCGGGAGGACGCGGAGACCTCGAACACCCGGTAGCCGGCCTCCTCCAGGGAGGCGCGGGTGATGTCGGCGAGGTCCTGGCCGTCCGGCACGTCGATCTTGTTGAGGGCGACCAGGCGCGGCCGGTCCTCCAGACCGCCGTACTGGGAGAGCTCGGCCTCGATCGTCTCCAGGTCCGAGAGCGGGTCGCGGCCCGGCTCCAGGGTGGCGCAGTCGAGCACGTGCACCAGCACGGTGCAGCGCTCGACGTGGCGCAGGAACTCCAGGCCCAGGCCCTTGCCCTGGCTGGCGCCGGGGATGAGGCCGGGGACGTCGGCGACGGTGTAGACGGTGTCGCCGGCGGTGACCACGCCGAGGTTGGGGATCAGGGTGGTGAAGGGGTAGTCCGCGATCTTCGGCTTGGCGGCGGAGATCACCGAGATCAGCGAGGACTTGCCCGCGCTCGGGTAGCCGACCAGCGCGACGTCCGCGACGGACTTGAGCTCCATCACGATGTCGCGGGCCTCGCCGGGCTCGCCGAGCAGCGCGAAGCCGGGGGCCTTGCGGCGGGCCGAGGCCAGCGAGGAGTTGCCGAGGCCGCCCCGGCCGCCGGCGGCGGCGATGAAGCTGGTGCCGTGGCCGACCAGGTCAGCGAGGACGTTGCCCTCGCGGTCCAGCACGACGGTGCCGTCCGGCACCGGCAGGACGAGGTCGTCGCCGGTGGAGCCGGTGCGGTGGCCGCCCGCGCCGGGCCGGCCGTTGACGGCCTTGCGCTTGGGCGAGTGGTGGTACTCCAGCAGGGTCGTGATGCTGGTGTCCACGACCAGGGTGACGCTGCCGCCGTCGCCGCCGTTGCCGCCGTCGGGGCCGCCGAGCGGCTTGAACTTCTCCCGGTGCACGGAGGCGCAGCCGTGGCCCCCGTTACCCGCGGCGACGTGCAGTTCGACGCGGTCCACGAAGGTGGTCATCGGTTTGCCTCCAGCTAGGAAAATTTGGGTCAGAGCGGACGAACCGCTCTGGTGTAAAGCAGTGAAGGGTGGACCGGATTCCCCAGGTCGAACTGGGGCCGGTCCACCCTCCACTTTGTGCTGCCGTTGTCGCTTGACGCGACGTCAGGAAGATCAGGCCTCGACGGCCACGATGTTCACGACACGACGGCCACGACGGGTACCGAACTGCACGGCACCGGCGTTCAGCGCGAACAGGGTGTCGTCGCCACCGCGGCCGACGCCCGCACCCGGGTGGAAGTGGGTGCCGCGCTGGCGGACGAGGATCTCGCCGGCGCTGACGACCTGGCCGCCGAAGCGCTTGACGCCGAGGCGCTGGGCGTTCGAGTCACGGCCGTTGCGGGTAGAGCTTGCGCCCTTCTTGTGTGCCATCTCGCTATCCCCTTACTTACTTCGCGGAGTCGATGCTCGTGATGCGGACGGCGGTGTGACGCTGGCGGTGACCCTGGCGCCGACGGTAGCCGGTCTTGTTCTTGTAGCGAAGGATGATGAGCTTCTCACCCTTGGTGTGGTCGACGACCTCGGCGTGAACCTTCACACCGGCGAGGACCCACGGGTCGGAGGTGACGGCTTCGCCGTCGACAAGCAGGATGGTCGACAGTTCGACCGAGTCACCCGGCTTGACGTCAACGCGGTCAATCTCCAGCACGTCGCCGATGGCGACCTTGTGCTGGCGGCCGCCGGCGCGAACGATCGCGTACATGCGGTACCTGCTTTCTGTACTCGGTCGGAACCCTCGATGCCAGCCACCTGGGTACGGACACAGGGGCCTCCCCCATTCCCCGGAGGGTCTGGGAGGTGATCTGCTCGGGAGCACGGCGTAGACACGCCGAAGGTCAAGAATACGGATCGGTCGCCCCTGGGGCAAACCGGCCGTCCCGCGGGCACGGCCGATCCGTACGCACCGGGGGCGGGCAGTGGCTGCCCGCCCCCGGTGACGGGCCTACTCGGCCGCCGAATCACCCTCGGCGGCCGCTGCCTTCTTGGCCGCCGCGCTCGTCCGCTTGGTGGCGGGCTTGCGAGCGGTGGTCTTCTTCGCCGCTGCCGCGGTGGTGGTCTTCTTGGCAGCGGTCGCAGTCTTCTTGGCGGCGGCCTTGCGGGGCGCCCGCTTCTTCGGTGCGGGAGCCTCCTCCTCGGCGGCCTCGGCGACCTCGGCGGGGGCCTCGGCCTCAACCTCGGCCTCGGCCTCGGCGGGGGCGGTGACCTCGGGCACCTCGACGGTCTCGGCCGGGGCGGCGGCGGCGAGCGCCGCCTCCATGGCCGCGTCCGCGCGGGCCTGCAGGACCACGATCTCGGCCTCGGCGGGGGCACCGGCCGGGGCCGTCGCCTTGCGCACCGCACGACGGCGGACACGGCCGCCGGCGGCCGGCGCGGCCGGGATCTCGACCAGGCTGGGGCGCTCGGGCTCCGCCACGACGGCCTCGACGACGGTCGCCTCGGCGGCGGCCTCGGCGGGCTCGGCCGGCTCGGTCGCCGGAACGTCGATCACGAGCTGCTCGCCGCCCGAGACGATCTCGAACTCCTCGTGCTCGTGGTCGTGCTCGTCGGCCTCGGCGTGCTCGCCGGCCAGCTCCTCGTCCAGCAGGTGCGGCTGCGGCTCGTCCTGGCCCGCGCCGCCCTTGCCCCGGCGGCGGCGCTTGCTGCCCGCCGTCGCGGTCTCGCCCGAGGTGCCCACCGGGCCGCCGCCGCCACCGGGGGCGGTCGGCTGCTCCATGTGCACGATGACGCCGCGGCCGTTGCAGTGCACGCACGGCTCGGAGAACGACTCCAGCAGGCCCTGGCCGACCCGCTTGCGGGTCATCTGGACCAGGCCCAGCGAGGTGACCTCGGCCACCTGGTGCTTGGTCCGGTCGCGGCCCAGGCACTCCAGCAGACGGCGCAGCACGAGGTCCCGGTTGGACTCCAGCACCATGTCGATGAAGTCGATCACGATGATGCCGCCGAGGTCGCGCAGCCGCAGCTGGCGCACGATCTCCTCGGCCGCCTCGATGTTGTTGCGGGTGACGGTCTCCTCGAGGTTGCCGCCCTGGCCGACGAACTTGCCGGTGTTGACGTCGACGACGATCATCGCCTCGGTCCGGTCGATCACCAGCGAACCGCCGCTGGGCAGCCAGACCTTGCGGTCCAGCGCCTTCATCAGCTGCTCGTCGATCCGGTACGTCGCGAAGACGTCCACGTCCGACGTCCAGCGCTGGAGGCGGTCGGCCAGGTCCGGGGCCACGTTCGAGACGTACTCGTGGATGGTGCTCCAGGCCTCGGAGCCGGAGACGATGACCTTGGTGAAGTCCTCGTTGAAGATGTCGCGGACGACCCGGACGGTCATGTCCGGCTCGCCGTACAGCAGCGCCGGGGCGTTGCCGGTGGCGGCCTTCTTCTGGATCTCCTCCCACTGCGCCTGCAGGCGCTGCACGTCGCGCGTCAGCTCGTCCTCGCTGGCGCCCTCGGCGGCGGTGCGCACGATGACGCCCGCGTCGTCCGGGACGATCCGCTTGAGGATCTGCTTCAGGCGGGCGCGCTCGTTCTCGGGCAGCTTGCGGCTGATCCCGGTCATCGAGCCTTCGGGGACGTACACCAGGTAGCGGCCGGGCAGCGAGATCTGGCTGGTCAGGCGGGCGCCCTTGTGGCCGATCGGGTCCTTGGAGACCTGGACGAGCACGGACTGGCCCGACTTCAGCACCGACTCGATCCGGCGCGGACCACCGTGGCCGCCCAGCGAACCGAAGTTGACCTCACCGGCGTACAGCACCGCGTTGCGGCCCTTACCGATGTCGACGAACGCGGCCTCCATCGACGGCAGCACGTTCTGGACCTTGCCCAGGTAGACGTTGCCGACGTACGAGGTCGCCTGCTCCTTGTTGACGTAGTGCTCGACGAGGACGCCGTCCTCCAGCACGCCGATCTGGGTGCGCAGGCCGTTCTGGCGCACCACCATCACGCGCTCGACCGACTCCCGGCGGGCCAGGAACTCGGCCTCGGTGATGATCGGCACGCGGCGGCGGCCCAGCTCGCGGCCCTCGCGGCGGCGCTGCTTCTTGGCCTCCAGACGGGTGGAGCCCTTGATGGACTGCACCTCGTCCGGGTCGAACGACGGCTCGGTGGAACGGCGGCGCGGCTCGCGGACCTTCACGACCGTGCGCACGCCGTCCTCGGCGGGCGCGGCCTCGGCCGGCTCGGCGCCGGTCTCACCGCTGCGGCGACGACGACGGCGGCGACGGCGCGACGAGGCCAGGCCCGAGGCCAGGTCGTCGTCCTCGTCCTCGTCCTCGTCGATCCGGACGGGCTCCTCGGCGGCCTGCTCGGCCTCCGGGGTCTCGTGGGTCTCCGGCTCGAAGTCCTCGGCCTCACCGCGACGGCGGCGACGGCCACCCCGGCGGCGACGGCGCGACGGACGGCCGTCCTCCTCCCAGTCACCCTCGTGCTCGGGGCCGGCGGCGGGCTCGGCCTTGGCCGGCGCGGCCTGCACCAGCGCCGGGGCCTGGACGGGCGGGGCCACCGGCGCGGCCGGCTCCACGACCGCTGCCGGAGCCGGCGCCGGGGCGGCGGCGGGCGCGGCCTTGGCCGGCGCCGCGGAGCGGCGGCCGCCGCCCTGCGGCTGCACGCGGACCTGGGTGCGGGTGCGGCGGCGACGGCCGACACCGCTGTACTCGAACTCGTCCTCGGACTCGGCGGCGGCCGGGGCCGGGGCGGGTGCGGCGGCCGGGGCCGCAGCTGCGGCGGGGGCCGCGGCGGGCGCCTTGGCGGCGGCCGGCGGCGCGGCCTGGGCGGGAGCCTGGGCCGGCGGCTGCGCCGGTGCGACGAAGGGGGCGGGCTCCTGGAACACCGGGGCCTGGAAGATCGCGGTGGACGGGCGCACGGCGCGACGGCGGACCCGCGGCGCGGGCTCGGCCGACTCGGCGGCGGGGGCGGGGGCGGCGACCGGGGCGGGGGCGGGCTCGGCCACGGGGGCGGCCTCGGGCTCGACGGCCGGCTCCTCCTCCTCGGCGGGCTCGGCCTGCGCGACCGGCGTCTCCTCGACGACCGGGGCGCTCTCCACCACGCGGCGGCGGCGGGCCGGGCGGCGGGCCGGCGCGGCCGGGGCCTCCTCGGCGACCGGCTCGGCGGCGGCGGGCTCCTCGACGACCGGCTTCCCGGTGACCGGTGCGGCCTCGGCGACGGTCTCGGCGGCGGGCGCCTCCGCGGGCGCTCCGGCGGGGGCCTCGGCACGCTTGCGCGCCCGGCGGGCCCGGACGGGCTTCTCGGCGGCGGGCTCGGCCTCGGCCGCTGCGGGCTGGGCCTCGGCGGCCGGCTCGGCGGCGGGCACGACCGGTGCGGCGACGGCCTCGGCGGCCTCCGGCGCCCCGGCGGGGGCCTCGGCCCGCTTACGGGTACGGCGGGCCCGGACCGGCTTCTCGGCGGGGGCTTCGGCGGCCGGCTCGGCCACCGGCTCGGCGGCGGGCTCGGCCGGGGCCGCGCTCCCGGCGCCCTCGGCGGCGGCGCTCTGCGGCGCGCCCGCCGGGCGCGAGACCGCGCGGCGGCGCTTGCGCGGCGGGGCGGCGGAAGCGCCCTCGGTGCTGCCGCCCTCGGTGTCCGGGGCGGCCGCGGACTGCTGCGGATCGGTGTTATCGAGCATGCGGGTGGATCTCCCGTCAGACCCCCGGGCTCCGCATCGGGCACGGCACGGCACCGGTGGCCGGCCGGCATCCTCGCGGATGCCGCTGCCGGACCTTCCTCGGTGCCACCGTGCGGACGCGAGGCCGCACAGGGGCTCGTAGTCTCGCTCGGCGCCCCGCACAGTTGCGGGGTGTCGAAAGTCTTCTGGTCTGACCAGTCTTCTCAGGTGTTCCCAAGCTGCGCCGTCCCCCAACCCCGGGTGGCTCCCGGAAGGGGTCCTCGGGCCCGCCGACCATCGGGGTCGGCGGGCCACAAGGGGCCGGCCTGTGCTTCGACGACGCTCGCTCCCCTGGGGAGCCGCGGGGGCCTGGAGTGCCAGACGGTCCAGTAGTCCTGGACCCGGCCTCCGCCCGCTAGGCGGACGCGATTGCGCGCGGCCCGGCAGCCTCTACAGGGCCTTCCGGGGCCGCGGCGCGGTCGAGCGCCAGCGGGTCGGTCACCGTGCCGGTCTCCTCGTCGAGCGGCCCCTGCGCCAGCCTGGTCACCTCAGCGGGGACCGGCGGCGCCAGGTCGGCCGTCACACGGAGTCCGGACAAAACGTCGTCGGGTCGTACGGCGGGTGTGGCGTGTCGTACTACCAGGCGCAGTATCGCACAGGGACGGGCCGTCCGAACATCGGACTCCCCCTCCGAGTGCACGTCCGGACCATTTCCCACCTGCGGTTCGACGACGCCGAGCGCCGCGACGGGCCCGCGCGCGTCGAAGACCCGCATGCCGTTCTTGGTCTGGCGCCGCACCTCGACCTGCTCCTGCGCGAGGAACAGCGCGACCGCGCGGGCGGCCTCGTCGGGAGCCACCCCGTCCAGGCGGACGAGCCATTCGGAGGCCTCCAGGCGCTCCACGAAGTTCGGGGTCCGGACCTCGACCGCGTCGGTGACGTCCAGGCCGACCGGCAGCGACTCGTCGAGCAGCGCGCGCAGTGCCTCCGGGTCGCGGACGGCGGCGAGGCCGATCTCCAGGTACTCCGCCTCGCTGGCCACCCCGGTGGGGGCGGCGTTCGCGTAGGAGACCTTGGGGTGCGGGGTGAATCCTGCCGAGTAGGCCATCGGCACCGCCGAGCGGCGCAGCGCGCGCTCGAAGGCGCGCTGGAAGTCACGGTGGCTGGTGAATCGCAGCCTGCCGCGCTTGGTGTAGCGGAGACGGATGCGCTGCACCGTCGGCGCAGGCGGCGGACCGTCGGGCGTACGGCGTGCCAGGGCGCTCAGTCCTTAGTCAGTGTCCCTGTCCGGCCACGGGCGCTCGCCCGGCCCGGACTCTGTCACGTCAAAGGGTACGCGCCTGACCACCCACCTCGCTCCGCCCCAGGTCAGCGCCATGATCAACGGAAAGATCAGCCCCGGAAGGCCCGCCGGACCTCACGCATCGTCGCGGCGGTCGTCTCCCGCGCCGCCCGGACGGAGCGCCGGACCTCACGCATCGTCGCGGCGATCGCCGCCCGCGCCGACCGGACGGCCCGTCGCAGTTCGTCCCGGACCGGCCACCACACCTCGCGGCGCAGCCACCGGCACGGCCGCAGCACCAGGAAGCGCCAGAGCCGCCCGCCCAGGTGCCAGGCCCACACGACGGCCCGGCCCAGCACGCGCAGCACCGGGAACACCGCCGTCCGCCAGAGCAGGCCGAGCGGAATCACCAGCAGGACGCGGACCAGCCACACCAGCGCCTTCAGCACCGGCACCAGCAGGTAGCGCCACACCAGCCGGGCGGGCCGCACCAGCAGGTACTCGACCAGCAGGGCCAGGCCCCGCACCAGCAGCCCCACCGCCTGCACGAGCGCCCGGCCGACCGCGATGTCGGCACGGATCAGCGCCCGCCCGCACCACGGCAGCGCCACCCGCAGGAGCCAGACCACCGGGACCACCAGCAGGACGCGGACCAGCCAGGCCAGCGCCCGGCCGAGCGGCACCAGCAGATACCTGACCAGGGCCCGCAGCGCGGGCAGCAGCACCGAACGCCCGGTCCAGGCCAGCCGGCGCCCCAGCGGCGCCAGCAAATGCCGGTACAGCACGGCGGCCGGCCACACCAGCAGCCCGTACAGGACGCGCCCCAGCAGCCGCCCGCACCACGGCAGCGCCACCCGCAGGAGCCAGACCACCGGGACCACCAGCAGGACGCGGACCAGCCACGCCAGCGCCCGGCCGAGCGGCACCAGCAGATACCTGACCAGGGCCCGCAGCGCGGGGAGGACCACCGAACGCCCGGTCCAGGCCAGTGCCCGCCCCAGCGGCGCCAGCAGGTAGCGGAACAGGGCGGCGGCCGACCATGCCAGCAGCCGGACCAGCAGGCGCCCGAGCGGTGTCAGCAGGTAGCGGTAGAGGGCGGTGAACGGCCATATCAGCAAGCCGTACAGGACGCGCCCCAGCAGCCGCCCGCACCGGGCCAGCGCGACCCCGGCCGGGCGCAGCACGAGGCGCAGCAGCTCCCAGAGGAACCGCAGCGGCACGACCACCGCGAACGCGAACACCCGCACCGGCAGCCGGATCACCCCGACCAGGCACCCCTCGGGCGGCGGCTCCGCCTTCGCCAGGTCGACTCTCGCCGACGGCCCGTCGGACCCGCCCATCGCCCCACGCCCCGTCAGTCGTCCCGCCCCGGCGAACCGGCTGCGCCGGCCGACGGGTGTTCAACTCCGTGCGCCCGGCGGCGGTCTCGAACTCGTGATCGTAGTGCAGCGCCCCGGCGCCCGGATACGACGGATCCCCGGCCGGAGGCGTCCGGCCGGGGATCCGGGGCGTACGGGTTACTTGACGACCGTCAGCGGCAGCAGCTTCTGGCCGGTGGGGCCGATCTGGATGTCCAGGCCGAGCTGCGGGCAGACGCCGCAGTCGAAGCACGGGGTCCAGCGGCAGTCGTCGACCTCGACCTCTTCGAGGGCGTCCTGCCAGTCCTCCCAGAGCCAGTCCTTGTCGAGGCCGCTGTCCAGGTGGTCCCAGGGCAGCACCTCCTCGTAGGCGCGCTCGCGGGTGGTGTACCAGTCGACGTCGACTCCGGTGCCGGCCAGGCCCTTCTCGGCGCTCGCCATCCAGCGGTCGAACGAGAAGTGCTCACGCCAGCCGTCGAAGCGGCCGCCGTCCTCGTAGACGGCGCGGATGACCGCGCCGATCCGGCGGTCGCCGCGCGAGAGCAGGCCCTCGACGATGCCGGGCTTGCCGTCGTGGTAGCGGAAGCCGATGTTCTTGCCGTACTTGCGGTCCTGGCGGATCACGTCGCGCAGCTTGCCGAGCCGGGCGTCGGTGGCCTCGGCGGACAGCTGCGGCGCCCACTGGAACGGGGTGTGCGGCTTGGGCACGAACCCGCCGATGGAGACGGTGCAGCGGATGTCGTTCTGGCCGGTGACCTCGCGGCCCTTCTGGATGACGTTCTTCGCCATCTCGGCGATCTGCAGCACGTCCTCGTCGGTCTCGGTGGGCAGGCCGACCATGAAGTACAGCTTCACCTGGCGCCAGCCGTTGCCGTAGGCCGCGGCGACGGTGCGGATCAGGTCCTCCTCCGACACCATCTTGTTGATCACCTTGCGGATCCGCTCACTGCCGCCCTCCGGGGCGAAGGTGAGACCCGAGCGGCGGCCGTTGCGGGTCAGCTCGTTGGCGAGGTCGATGTTGAAGGCGTCGACGCGGGTGGACGGCAGCGACAGGCCGATCTTGTCCTCGGTGTAGCGGTCGGCCAGGCCCTTGGCGATCTCACCGATCTCGGTGTGGTCCGCGGAGGACAGCGAGAGCAGGCCGACCTCCTCGAAGCCGGTCGCCTTCAGGCCGCGCTCGACCATCTCGCCGATGCCGGTGATGCTTCGCTCCCGCACGGGGCGCGTGATCATGCCGGCCTGGCAGAAGCGGCACCCACGGGTGCAGCCCCGGAAGATCTCGACGGACATCCGCTCGTGGACGGTCTCGGCGAGCGGGACGAGCGGCTGCTTGGGGTAGGGCCACTCGTCGAGGTCCATCACGGTGTGCTTGGAGACCCGCCACGGCACGCCGGCCCGGTTGGGCACGACCCGCCCGATGCGGCCGTCCGGCAGGTACTCGACGTCGTAGAAGCGCGGCACGTAGAAGCCGCCGGTCCGCGCGAGGCGCAGCAGCACCTCGTCCCGGCCGCCGGGGCGCCCCTCGGCCTTCCAGGCCCGGATGATCTCGGTCATGTCGAGCACGGCCTGCTCGCCGTCGCCGACGACCGCGCAGTCGATGAAGTCCGCGACCGGCTCGGGGTTGAAGGCCGCGTGGCCGCCCGCGAGGACGATCGGGTCGTCGAGCGTGCGGTCCTTGGACTCCAGCGGGATGCCCGCGAGGTCCAGCGCGGTGAGCATGTTGGTGTAGCCGAGCTCGGTGGAGAAGCTCAGGCCGAACACGTCGAACGCCTTGACCGGGCGGTGCGCGTCCACCGTGAACTGCGGCACCCTGTGCTCGCGCATCAGCGCTTCGAGGTCCGGCCAGACGCTGTACGTCCGCTCGGCGAGCACGCCCTCGCGCTCGTTGAGCACCTCGTACAGGATCATGACGCCCTGGTTCGGCAGCCCGACCTCGTAGGCGTCGGGGTACATCAGGGCCCAGCGGACGTCGCAGGCGTCCCAGTCCTTGACGGTCGAGTTGAGCTCGCCGCCGACGTATTGGATCGGCTTCTGGACGTGCGGGAGGAGGGCCTCCAGGCGTGGGAAGACCGATTCGACAGTCATGTAACTAGCAACCCTTACGACAGGAACTGGGGTGACCCTCAAGGGTAGCCGAACCGGCGGGGCACCCGGACGGGCTCCGCTCCGGAGCGGGGCGGTGACCGCGCGCCGCCCCGGAATCAGCGACGCGGGCCTGCTGTTGGGGCGGGCAGTGAACCGGCGGGCGGGGCGGCCGGCGGCGGTCGGGCGGGGCGGACAGGGCGGACAGGGGAGCACGATGGCGGGCAACACGTCGGAATCCGGCCGTTCGACGGTGGGGCGGGTCCTCGCCGTGCTGGACGTGTTCGCCGGCGGCGCGGAGTCCCTGCGGCTGACCGAGATCGCCCGGCTGGCCGGCCTGCCGGTGCCCACCGCACTGCGGATGGTGCGCGAACTGGTCGGCTGGGGCGGCCTGGAGCGCCAGCAGGACGGCAGTTACCGGCTGGGCGGGCGGCTCTGGGCGCTCGGCTCGCTCTCGCCGTGCCTGCGCCGGATCCGCGAACTCGCCCAGCCCGTCCTTCAGGACCTGCACACCCGGACGGGGGTGACCGTCCTGGTCGCCGCCCTGGACGGTCGCAGCGCACTGCTGCTGGACCGGCTGCCGGGCGCCGCCGCGGCCTCCCCGCCGCTGCGGGCCCGGGTCGGCGGCCGGCTGGCGCTGCACGCGACGGCCGCCGGCCGGGCCCTGCTGGCCCACGCCCCCGAGCAGTTGGTCCGCGAGGTGACCGCCGGGCTGGGTGCGGGCACGCCCCGCCACACCCGGCACACGCTGACCGCCCCGGGCCGGCTGACCCAGGAGCTGGCGTCGGTGCGGGCGGACGGCATCGCCTATGCGCGACGGGAGACGCAGCTCGCCTACGGCGCGGCGGCCGTCCCGGTGCTCCACCCGGACGGGAGCGTGCTGGCCGCGCTGGGCCTGGTGGTGCCCGCGGCCGTCGAGCCGGCGAGGTATGCCGGGCCGCTCCGGCAGGCAGGGCTGGCGATGCGGGCGGAGGTGGCCCGGTCGGTGGCGCAGGAGACCGGGGCGGCGGCGCGGCCGTCCTGACCCCCGGGGCCGAGGCGGAGGGCGCCGGCCCGGACCGGGCCTCCGTTTTCACTGGGTGAAACGCCGCGGTGGCCAGGAACCGCCGCTGCCCGGCAGCCTTGTCGTCGGCGCCGGACCGTTCGGCGCCGGGACGCGGCGACGCGCCCGGCTACGAACCGGCGGGCGCACCGGCGGGCGCATCAGGCGACGGAGGCCGCAGTGCTGAGCAGCGGAGACAGGGCCCCGGCAGCGGGGGTCCGCTGCAGCTGTCCGCGCTCCTGACCGGCGCAGGCCCCGGTACCGCCCCGGCCTGAGCCCTGCCCTGCCCTGCCCTGCCCTGCCCTGCCCTGCCCCGCCCCGCCCTGCTCCGGCTCAGCCGGGCCGGGCCGGGCCGGGCCGCGCCGTCCCCTCCCCCGCGGCCGCGTCACTCCCGGCCGGGGCCCAGCACGTCCATTCCTTCAGGGAGAACCCATGCCCAGCAGACCGCGCCCCGTCCCCGGGCGCTCCTCCCGGCCCCTCGCCGCGCCCGCGGCGGTGCTGGCCACCGTGCTGCTCGCCGGCTGCGCCCCCGGCGGCCAGGACGCCGCGAAGCCGTCCGCGACCCCGGTGCGCGGCGGCACCCTCACGTACGCGGTCGCGGTCGGCACCTCCTGCCTGGACCCGCACGTCAGCCCCGGCGACGTGACCGCCGTCATCCAGCGCAACGTCTTCGACTCACTGGTGTACCTGGACGCCGCAGGGGTGTTCCACCCGTGGCTGGCGAAGTCCTGGAAGATCGCGGACGACGGACGGAGCTACCTCTTCGACCTGCGCGACGACGTGACCTTCCACGACGGCACGGTCTTCGACGCGGCGGCCGTCAAGGCGAACCTGGACCACATCAGCGACCCGAGGACGAAGTCCCTGTACGCGTCCAGCCTGCTGGGCCCCTACACCGGGAGCGAGGTGGTGGACCCGCACACCGTGAAGGTCACCTTCTCCGAGCCGTACGTGCCGTTCCTGCAGGCCGCCAGCACGCCGTACCTGGGCATCGAGTCGCCCCGGGCACTGACGGAGAAGGCGGACCGGCTCTGCTCGGGCGGCGCCGACTCGGTGGGCACCGGCCCCTTCCGGGAGACGGAGTACGTCAAGAACGACCACGTCGGGTTCGAGCGCAACGACGCCTACGCGTGGGCCCCCGAGGGCGCCGCCAACCGGGGCGCGCCCTACCTGGACGGCCTGACCGTCCGCTTCCTGCCCGAGGACTCGGTCCGCTCCGGCGCGCTGACCAGCCACCAGGTGGACGTGGCGGCGCTGCCCGTGACGGCGCTCAGGACGGTCCGGGCGACCAAGGGCATCAGCCTGCAGAAGACCCGGAACCCCGGCATCGCGTACTCCCTGTTCCTGAACACCACCCGGGGGCCGCTGAAGGACGAGCGGGTGCGCAGGGCGATCCAGCAGAGCGTCGACGTGGACGCGCTGGTCAGAAGCATCTACTTCGGGGAGTACGAGCGTGCCTGGAGCCCGCTCAGCCCGGTCACTCCCGGGGCCTACGACCCCGCCCTCGAGGGGGCGATCACGCACGACACCGCCGCCGCCGGGAAGCTGCTGGACGAGGCCGGCTGGACGACCAGGGACGGCGACGGGTACCGCACGAAGGACGGCCAACGCCTGTCCCTGCACTGGCCGTTCATCGCCGCACTGGTGCGCGACCAGCGGGACACGCTGGCCGGCGGCATCCAGGCCGACCTGAGGAAGGCGGGCGTCGAACTGGTCCGCGACCCGATCGACAACGGCACCTACTTCAAGATCTACGCCGGCGGCGACTACGACCTGTGGGACAACTCCTGGGTCCGGGCCGACCCGGCCGTCCTCGGCGGTTTCTACCTCTCGACCAACACGCCGGCCACCGGCGGCCAGAACGTCTCGCTGAGCAAGGACGCGGAGCTGGACGGCTGGCTGAAGGCCGGCGCCGCGACCCCCGACCCCGCGGTGCGCAGGGGCTTCTACACCAGGGCCGAGCGCTGGGCCGTCGACCACGCGACGGTGCTGCCGCTCTACGTCACGGCCAACCTGACCGGCCGCTCCGACACCGTCCAGGGCCTGGCCTTCGACGCCAACGCCTGGCCGCAGTTCGCCGGTGTCTGGAAGAGCAGGTGAGGCGGATCCCGCTGCGAGCCGCGGGCCGCCTGGTCCTGAACCGGGCGGCCGGCGCCGCCCTGGTGCTCTGGGGCGCCGCCAGTCTCGGGTTCCTCGCCCTGCACCTCGTCCCCGGCGACCCGGTCACGGTGCTGCTCGGCGGATCGGTGACCACCGGCTCGGCCGCCGTACGCGCCGAGATCACCCGGGAGTTCGGCCTGGACCGGCCGCCGGCCACCCAGTACCTGACGTTCCTCGGGCACCTGGCCCGGGGCGACCTCGGACTCTCCTACCAGCAGCAGCAGCCGGTCGGCCGGATCATCGGCGAGCAGTTCGGCTCGACCGCCGTGCTGGCCTCGCTCGCACTGGCACTGATCCTGGCCATCGCCCTGGTGTCGGCGGTCAGCACCGCCGGGCGCCGGCGCCCGGTCCGCGGCACCGTGTCGGGGGTGGAGCTGGTGGCCTTCTCCACACCGGCGTTCTGGCTGGGCATCCTGCTGCTCACGGTGTTCTCGTTCCGGCTCCAGGTGTTCCCGGTCGCCGGGGACGAGGGCTGGCGCTCGCTGGTCCTCCCCGCCCTCACCCTGGCCGTCCCGTTCGGCTCGCTGCTCTCCCAGGTGCTGCGCGAGGGCGTCGAGGCCGCGCTCGACCAGCCGTTCGCGCTGACGGCGCGCTCGCGCGGGGTGGGCCCGCTCGCGGTCCGGGCCCGGCACGCACTGCGGCACGCGCTGATCCCCGCCGTCACGATCGGCGGCTGGCTGGTCGGCGGACTGCTGGGCGGGACGGTGCTGGTCGAGACGGTGTTCGCCAGGCCGGGCATCGGCCGGGTCGCGGTGGAGGCCGTGAACAGCCACGACATCCCGGTGGTGGTCGGGCTGATCATGCTCTCCGCCACCGTCTACCTGGTGGTCAACACCCTGGTGGACGTCCTCTACCTGCTCATCGACCCCCGGCTGCGCGGCGCGCGGCCGGGCACGGGGGTGACCGCATGACCGGAGCCGTCGAAGCGGCGGCGGCGCCGGACCGGACGCCGCGGGAGCTGCTCGGCCGCGTCCGGCCGGGCCTGCTGCTCGCCGCGCTGGTCCTGGTGCTCGCCGTACTCGCCTGCGTCCGCCCGGAGTTGCTCGCCCACGCCTCCCCCACCGATGCCGACCCCGTCGCCGCACTCACCGCGCCGGGCGCACGGCACTGGATGGGCACCGACCAACTGGGCCGGGACGTCTACGCCCGGGTGGTGCACGGGGCCCGCTACTCGCTGCTGACCGGGCTCGGCGCCACCGCCCTGTCCGTCCTGGCGGGGATCCTGACCGGCATCCCGGCGGCCCTGGCCGGCCGGGTCGGCGACCAGGTCGCGATGCGCGCCGTCGACATCCTGCTGGCGCTGCCGGAGCTGCTGCTCGCCCTGCTGGTGATCGCGGTGACCGGGCCGGGCACCGGTAACTCGCTGCTGGCCATCGCGTTCGCGGCGGCGCCGGGCTACGCCCGGCTGGTGCGCGGGCAGGCACTGGTGGTCCGCAACGCCGAGTACGTCCGCTCGGCGGTGGCCCTCGGCCTGCCGCGCCGGCGAGTGGTGCTGCGGCACGTCCTGCCGAACACCCTCGGGCCGTTGACCGTCCCGGCCACGCTCGGGATCGGCACCGCCGTGATCGCCGGGTCCTCGCTGAGCTTCCTCGGCCTCGGGCCGAAGGCACCCGCCCCCGAGTGGGGGGCGATGCTCGCGCAGGGCCGGGACTTCCTCTCCACCGCCTGGTGGATCGCGGTGTTCCCGGGCGCCGCGATCACCACGGTGGTGGTCGCCGTCACCGTGCTCGGCCGGCTGCTGCACACCCGCCTGGAAGGACGACCGTCATGACGGCTCCCGCCCACGAGGCCCCGGACGACTCCCCCGGGACGGCCGGTCCGCTGGTCGAACTGGTCCACCTGAGCGTCGGGTTCGGCCGGGGCCGAACCCGCACCACCGCGGTGCGGGACGTCTCGCTGTCGCTGGCGCCCGGTGAGTGCCTGGCCCTGGTCGGGGAGTCCGGCTCGGGCAAGAGCGTCACCGCCCGCGCCCTGGTCGGGCTGACCGCTCCGGGCGCCACCGTCCGGGCCGAGCGGCTGCGGATCGACGGCGAGGACGCGTCGGGCCACGGCGAGCGGCAGTGGCGGCGGATCCGCGGCCGGCTGATCGGGCTCGTCCTGCAGGACGCGCTCTCCGCGCTCGATCCGCTGCGCCGGGTGGGCGCCGAGGTGGGCGAACCGCTGCGCGCCCACCGGCTCGCCCCGAAGAGCGAGATCCCCTCCAGGGTCGAGGCGTTGCTGTCGGACGTCGGCATCCCGGAGCCGGCCTCGCGGGCCCGGCAGTACCCGCACGAACTGTCCGGCGGGCTGAGGCAGCGGGCACTGATCGCCTCCGCGCTGGCAGCCGGCCCCCGGGTGCTGATCGCGGACGAGCCGACCACGGCACTGGACGTCACGGTCCAGGCCCAGGTGCTCGATCTGCTCGGGGAGTTGAAGAGGACCGGCACCGCGCTGCTGCTGATCAGCCATGACCTGGCGGTGGTGGCCCGGCTGGCGGACCGGATCGCGGTGATGCGGGACGGGCGGATCGTCGAGAGCGGCCCGGCGCAGCAGGTCCTGACGGCCCCGGCGCACCCGTACACGGCGATGCTGCTCGACGCCGCTCCCGGCCTCCCGCCCGACGGCGCCCGGCCCGGGCCCGCGAGCGCCACCGCCGATACCGGTGCCGCCGGCCGTGCCGAGGCCGAGGTCACCGAACTCCTCACCGTACGGAACCTGGTGAAGCGCTACCGCACCCCCGGCGGGGGCGTCCGGGAGGCGGTGTCCGGGCTGTCGTTCGGGCTCGCGCCCGGTGAGACGCTCGGCATCGTCGGCGAGTCGGGATCGGGCAAGAGCAGTACCGCGCAACTGGTGATGGGCATGCTCGCGCCGGACGGCGGCGAGGTGCTGCTGGACGGCCGGCCGTGGAGTGCGCTGCGGGAGCACGAGCGCCGGCCGCTGCGCCGGCAGATCCAACTGGTGCACCAGGATCCGCTGGGCTCCTTCGATCCCCGGTTCACCGTCCGGCGGATTCTCGCGGAGGCCCTGTCGGTGGCCGGCGAGCCCCGGGGGGCCCGCCGGGCGGAGCGGGCCCTGCGACTGCTGGAACAGGTCGGGCTGGGCGCGGAGCACCTGGAGCGGCGGCCCGTCCGGCTCTCCGGGGGCCAGCGCCAACGGGTCGCCGTCGCCCGCGCGCTGGCGACCGGACCGCGCCTGCTGGTGTGCGACGAGCCGGTGTCGGCGTTGGACGTCTCGGTGCAGGCGCAGGTGTTGGACCTGCTGGCCGGCCTGCGGGAGCGGCTGGGGCTGGCGATGCTCTTCATCTCGCACGACCTGGCGGTGGTCCGGCAGGTGAGCGACCGGGTGCTGGTGATGAAGGACGGCCGGGCGGTCGAGTACGGCCGGGCGGACGAGGTGTTCCGCAACCCCGGACACCCGTACACCAGGGAGCTGCTGGCGGCCGTGCCCCGGCTGCCCGGCCGGCCGGCCAGCGCTGCCCGGTTGCCGGTCGCCGGTGGCTGACGGGCGCCGCGACCCGGCGTCCGGGCCGGCCCCCGCGACGGCGGGGGCCGGTCCGGACGGTTGCCGCCGGCTACCTGCCGAGGGGGATCGCCTCGATGAACGGCTCGACCCGGTCGGCGAGTCGGTACTCCCCCTCCGGGGTGGGGTGCAGGCCGTCCGCGTAGAGGCCGTCGGCGTCGGCCACCGGCAGCACGGCGAGGCCGTCCACCAGGTACAGCCGGCTGTCCCCGAGGTCCTGGAGGACCCGGACCGCCTCCGCCGTCAGCTCGCGGATGCCGGCCAGCGTGACGCCCGCCGTGTTGACCAGGTTCTCGCGTTCCACCGAGGGCAGTGCGGTGATCACGGCGATCGCGGCGTCGGGCTGCCCGTCCCGGACGGTCTCCACGAAGCCGCAGACCGCCGAGCCCCAGCTGCGGGCGGTGAACACGTTGCGGATGTAGGCGTTGGTGCCGATCTCCAGGGTGATCAGCTCGGCCGGGGTGTCCCGGACGGCCCGGGCCACCACCGGGTCGAGGTAGGCCTCGCCGGCGAAGCCGAGGTTGCGCAGCCGCCGGCCCTGGCGGGCGGCGAGCAGGGCGGTCCAGCTCTCCGAGGGGCCGGCCGGGAACATCGCGTGGGTGAGCGAGCTGCCGTACGCGATCCAGCGCGGGCCGGTGCGCCGCACCGGCTCCAGCTCGCTGTGGCCGGGGAAGGAGACGGAGCGCAGCCGGGTCTCGCTGAGGTGCGGGAGCCAGACCTCGACCTCGCGGGCCCGGCCGCCGGGCCCGAGCGGCAGGGCGAGGCGCTGCGGGCCGCCTGCCGGCTGCCTGCGGTGCAGGAGTTCGCCGTCCAGCCGGACGTCGAGCGGGGCCGGCCCGGGGTCGGCGTCGAGTTCGAGGACGAGTTCGGCGGCGTCCGTCCGGACGGCGAACCGGGCACCGGCCGGCATCCGGGCCAGCCGCGCGAAGTTGGCGGACAGCGTGGTGGCGATCCGCTGCTGCGGGATGCGCAGCGGGAGCAGGCCGCGCGGGCCGCGCTCCCAGCCGCAGATGCCGTCCCAGGAGAGCCGGGGGTCGTCGGGATTCATCCGGTCGCAGCCTTTCGGGCACAGTTCGAATGTTCTATGGTTCTCGAATCATAGAAACAGTTCAACTGCCATGGCAACACGTACTTCTGACGAACATTCACCAAGAGAGGGCGACCATGACGCAGCTCGGCCTGACCACCGACGAGCTCCTCAGCACCACCCGGGCGGTCCGCAGGCGCCTCGACCTCCGGCGCCCGGTCGAGCGCGAACTCATCGAGGAGTGCCTGGAACTGGCCACCCAGGCACCCACCGGGCGCAACCGCCAGCGGTGGGACTTCGTGATCGTCACCGACCCCGCCCGGCGGGCCGCCCTGGCCGGCCTCTACCGGCTCGGACTGACCAGCCCCCGGCAGCGGCTCGCCGGCACCGGCGTGGACCGCACCGCGCACGACACCGCCCGCCGGCTCCGGCTCGCCGAGAGCGCCCAGCACCTCTTCGACCACCTGCACGAGGTGCCCGTCCTGGTGGTGCCGTGCGTACGGGTCGAGAACCGCCAGGAGCTCGGGACGCCGGTCGGCCAGGCCAACACCTGGGGCTCGATCCTGCCCGCCGTCTGGCAGTTCATGCTGGCCGCCCGCTCCCGCGGGCTGGGCACCGCCTGGACGACCCCGCACCTGCACTACGAGCGGGAGGCCGCGGAGCTGCTCGGCATCCCGTACGACACGGCCGTCCAGGCGGCGCTGATCCCGCTGGCCCACACCGTCGGCACCGACTTCCGGCCCGGCCCCCGGGTGGGTACGGAGCAGATCGCGCACTGGGACGCCTGGTAGCGGCGGCGGGCGCCGTAGAATCGCGCTCGCCCGCCGGGTACGGCCCCGGCCGCCCGGGCGGACAGGAGACCGCAGTGCGCACCCCCAGCCATCCGGCCCGTCAGGACATCCAGCTCCCCGGCCTCTTCCACGCGTTGAGCGACCCCGTCCGGCTGGCGATAGTGGCGCAGCTGGGCGCGGCCGGCGAGCGGTACTGCGGCGAACTGGACGTCCAGCTCTCCAAGTCGACGCTGTCGCACCACCTCAAGGTGCTCCGCGAGGCCGGGGTGACCTGGACCAGGGCCGAGGGCACCCGGCGGCTGACGGGGCTGCGCAGCGAGGACCTGGACGCCCGCTTCCCCGGCCTGCTGCCGGCCGTGCTGGCCGCGGCGGGCCAGGCGGCGGACGGGCAGGCGACGGACGGTCAGGGCCCGGCCATCAGGCCCGCCCGGTAGGCGATCACGACGGCCTGGGTGCGGTCGCGGGCACCGGTCTTGGCCAGCACGCGTTTCATGTGCGTCTTGACCGTCGACTCGGCCAGGAAGAGCTCCTCCGCGATCTCGGCATTGGAGCGGCCCTCGGCGGCCTGGCGGAGCACCTCCCGCTCGCGCCCGGTGAGCCGGGCGAGGCGGTGGTCGTCCGGCGGCCCGGAGGGCGGCGGCGGGGAGGCCGCGAGCTGGGTCATCAGGTCGCGGGTGACGGCCGGGTCGAGCAGTGCCTGTCCGGCGGCGAGGGTGTGGACGGCGTCGATCAGGCGCTCGGGCGAGGCACGCTTGAGGAGGAAGCCGGCGGCGCCGGCGCGCAGCGCACCCCAGACGTACTCGTCGTGGTGGAACGTGGTCAGCACCAGGACCCGGGTGGCGAGGCCCGCCGCGACGATCCGGCGGGTCGCCTCGATGCCGTCGATGCCGGGCATCCGGACGTCCATCAGCAGGACGTCCGGGCGCAGGGCGTGGCAGAGCTCCACCGCGCGCAGGCCGTCGGCGGCCTCGCCGACCAGCTCGATGCCCTCGTCCGTGCCGAGCACCAGGGCGACGCCGGCCCGGAGGATGGCGTCGTCGTCGGCCAGCAGGGCCCGGACCGGGGCCCCGGCCGGCACCCCGGCGGTCACGACAGCGGGAGCAGCGCACGCAGCTGGAACCCGCCCCCGTCACCGCCCCCGTGCCGGACGGTGCCGCCGAGCACCGCGACCCGCTCCGCGATCCCCAGCAGGCCCCGCCCGGGTGCGTAACCCGGGGCCGGGCCACAGCCGTTGTCGCGCACCACGATCTCCAGGGTGGCGCCGCGGCGGCCCACGACGACCTCGGCCCCGGCCGCACGGCCGTGCTTGACGCTGTTGGTGAGCGCCTCCTGGACGATCCGGTACGCGGAGCGGTCCACGGTGGCCGGCAGCCGGCCGGTGGACGGCGCCAGCCGCAGGGTCACCCGAGTCCCCGCCTGGGCCAGCCGGGCGGCCAGCCGGGGCAGATCGGCCAGGCCGGGCTGGAGGCTCGGCGCCGGATCGTGCCCGGCGGCGAAGGCCGGTGCGGCGTCCCGCCTCAACAGCCCCAGCACCCGGTCGAGTTCGTCCAAGGCCTCGCGACCGGTCTGCTCCAGGCCGGAGAGCAGTTCGGTGGCGCGCTCGCGGTCCCGCTCCAGGGTGCGTCGGGCGGCCCCGGCCTGGACCAGCATCACGTTCACGGTGTGCCCGACCAGATCGTGCAACTCCCGTGCGATCCAGGCTCGTTCCTCGGCAGCGACCTGGTGGCGGAGCCGGCGCCGGGCCCGCGCGCGGTCCTCCTGGCGCCGGGCGGTGGCGTAGCCGAGGGCCCAGGCGAGCAGCCAGAGGAAGAGCACCCCGCCGGGGATCTCCGGCAGCCCGCCCGACCGGTCGGCGAAGTAGCCGGCCATGCCGAGCAGCACGGCGAGGGGCCCGAAGCGGGCCCGGGTGCGGGTGGCGTACAGGCCGAGCGAGTACAGGCCGATCAGGTTGGCGTACGGCGAGACCGGGTCGGCGACCAGCCACTGCGCCTCCGCCGCGAGGGCCGCCGAACCGGCCAGGTAGGCGGCCACCGGGGCCCGGCGGCGGACCGCGAGCATGCCGGCGATCACGACGGTGAGCAGCAGCGCGGCGGGCATCCGGGAGCCGATCTCCGCTGCCGCGCGGAGCCGTTCGCCCGCCATCGCGACCAGGAACACCCCGGCGAGGGCGCCGTCGACGACGCTCTCGCCCGGGTGCGCCTCCCGCAGGGCGGCAGCGGCTCCGCCGGCGAACCGGGTGAGCCGGGTGAGCCGGGGCGCGGGCGGGCGCGGCGGAGGCAGCTGGGCGGTCGCGGTCGGTGGGCTCATCGGCGCTCCGGTGGGTCGGTCCGGGCCGCCGGGTGGCAGCCGGTCCGCACGATAGCGAGGCGTCCGGGCCGCCACATCGCCCCACGGGGGTAGTCCGCCACCGCCCTGCCGGGGTAGCCGTCCTCCGGGCGGGGCGCCGCCGCCACCCCGGCGGGGGGACTCCCCGGCCGGGCGCCGCTGCCTAGTCTCCCGGCATGACTCCCGCCACCACTGCCTCCCCGCCGCTGCGACGCCGGGCCGGCTGGCTCGCGATGACCGTGTCGGCCACCCTGATCGCCCTGATCGCCGCGCCGTACCTGACGCTCGACCCCGACACCTTCCTGGCGGAGCAGCGGGCCGTCTACACGGCCCACCGGCCGGCGCTGGCCCTGCACGTGGGCGGCGCCGTCGTGGCCCTGCTGGCCGGCCCCTGGCAGTTCCTGCCCCGGTTGCGGGCCCGCCGCCCGCGGCTGCACCGGTGGACCGGCCGAGTGTACGTGCTGACGGCCACGGCCACCGGCCTCGGCGGCCTGCTGCTCGTCCCGGTGGGGCTGTACCCGCCGGTGGCACCCGCCGGCTTCGCCGCGCTCGCGGTGCTGACGCTGGTGAGCACCGCGGCGGCCGTCAGGGCGATCCGGCGCGGCGATCCGGCCCGGCACCGGATCTGGATGACCCGCTCCTACGCGCTGATCTTCACCGGGGTGACCTTCCGGCTCTGGCTGATGGCGCTGACCGCCGCAGGCGTCGGGTTCCAGCAGGCCTACGTCACCGGTGCCTGGGCCGGCTGGGCGCTCAACCTGCTGGTCGCGGAACGCCTGACCGCCCCGCTGCGCGGGGCGGTCGGGGTCCGGCCTTGAGAGGAGGGCTCAGCCCGCTATCGGCCGCTGGCTGTGGACGGCCTGCATGAGCCCGATCGCGACCCACACCGCGAACATCGACGACCCGCCGTAACTGACGAACGGCAGCGGGATGCCCGCGACCGGCATGATGCCCAGGCACATCCCGATGTTCTCGAAGGCCTGGAAGGCGAACCAGGCGACCACTCCGGCGACCACGATCGTGCCGTACAGGTCGGTCGCGTGCCGGGCGATCCGGCAGGCCCGCCAGAGCACCACGCCGAGCAGCACCAGTATGGCCGCGGCGCCGAGGAAGCCCAGTTCCTCGCCGGCCACCGTGAAGACGAAGTCGGTCTGCTGCTCGGGGACGAACTGGCCGGTGGTCTGCGTCCCGTGGAACAGGCCCTTTCCGGTCAGGCCGCCGGAGCCGATCGCGATCCGGGCCTGCGCCGTGTTGTAGCCGACCCCGGACGGGTCCAGCGCGGGGTTGGCGAACGCCGCGAAGCGGTCGACCTGGTACTTGCTCAGCACGCCGAGCTTCCAGATCGCCACCGCGCCGCCGACACCCGCGAGCAGCAGGCCGAAGGTCCAGCGGTTGGCGGCGCCGGAGGCGAGCAGGATGCCGAGCACGATGACGGCCATCACCATCACCGATCCGGCGTCCGGCATCAGCATCACGACGGCCATCGGGACGGTCGCCACGACCAGGCTCTGGAACACGCTGCTGTCGGCGGGGTACTCGCGGTCTCCGGCGTCCACCCGGGAGGAGATGACGACGGCCATGCCGAGCACGATCGCCAGCTTGGCGAACTCGGCGGGCTGCACGGAGAAGCCGCCGCCGAGCTGGATCCAGGAGTGCTGCCCGTTGATCGTCGAGCCGAGCGGGCTGAGCGTGGCCAGCAGCATCAGGATGACGGCGATGTACAGGAACGGCACCAGCGTGCGGAAGCGCCGGCTCCCTATGGCGATGACGACCGCGCAGAGCGCCAGCCCGATGATCAGGTTGGTGAGGTGGCGGTAGAGGAAGTACTGCGGGTCCCCGTGGGTCAGCGTGTCCCGGCCCCGGGTCGCCGACCAGACCAGCAGCGAGCTGCCGAGCGACAGCACCAGTGCGGCCAGTATCAGGATCCAGTCGAGCTTGCGCAGCACGGAGTCCTTGGCGAGCGCCTTGGAGACCGCCCCCCGCTCCGGGGACAGCCGCACGGGGCGGTACGAGCCGTACGAGGTCATGCCCGGCCCCTTCCGGTACTGCCGTTCCAGGTGCCGCGGTTCGGTTCGAGCGCCGCGCCGGCCGCCGCGTACAGCGCGGTGGCGCCGGCGGGCTGCGCCGGGTCGAGGAAGGTGCCCGGGCCCGGGGTGTAGCCGTAGGAGGCCTGCTTGACGATCGCGGTGCCGTCCGGGCCGAACTTCGGCAGCTCGGCCTGCGGCTTGGCCAGCAGCGCCTTGCCGTTGTCGATGTTGCCCTTGTCGTCGACGCCGTACAGCGCCTGGTAGATCCGGCGGATCGCGTCGCCGGAGCCGCCGGAGCCGGTGCCGCCCTGGCTTATCGTCATGACGACCGCGTAGTCGCCGCTGTAGGTGGTCAGCCAGGAGGTGGTCTGCTTGCCCTCGACCTCGGCGGTGCCGGTCTTGGCGTGCAGCTCGATCTTGCCCTGCGGCCAGCCGGCGCCGGTGAACTTCCAGGCGGCGGTGCCGCTGGTGACGACGCCGGCGGTGGCCTGGTCGATGTAGCTGAGCAGCTTCTGGTCGCCGGGGAACTTCGCGTCCGCCTGCGGGGCGATCTCGCGGACGAGATCCCCGCCCGGGCTTATCACGGCCTTGGCGATCGTCGGGCGGTAGAACGTGCCGCCGTTGGCCAGCGCCGAGTAGACCCGGGCCATCTGGACCGGGGTGACGAGCGTGTCGCCCTGGCCGATCGCGTAGTTGACGGCGTCACCGGCGCGCAGCTGGGCGCCGTCGATGCAGTTCTCCTTGGCGATCAGGTCGGAGTAGGTGGTGCCGCCCTTGGCCGCCTGGGCGCACCAGGCGTCCTTGTTGTTGTCGAAGAAGGACTGCTTCCACTGCCGGTCCGGCACCCGGCCGGGCGCCTCGGCGGGCAGGTCGATCCCGGTCTTGGCGCCCAGGCCGAACTGGTGGGCGGTCCTGAAGAACCAGTCGCCCGGCTCCTTCTTCGGCTTGATGCCGCCGTCCTTCATCCACTGGTCGTAGGCCAGCCCGTAGAAGACGGTGTCGCAGGAGACCTCCAGCGCGCGCTCCAGCGTGATCGAACCGAAGCTCTCGCTCTCGTAGTTCTTGAACTCGCGGCCGCCGATGGTCAGGCTCTTCGGGCAGGGGTACGTCCCGTCGAGCGAGTAGCCGGCCTGCACCGCGGCGGTGGTCGAGATCACCTTGAAGGTCGAGCCGGGCGCGGACTGACCCTGTATGGCCCGGTTCAGCAGCGGGAAGTTGGACTCCTTGCTGGTCAGGCCCTGGTAGTCCTGGCCGGCGATGCCGCCGACCCAGAGGTTCGGGTCGTAGGTCGGCGCGCTGGCCATCGCCACGATCCGGCCGGTGTGCACGTCCATCACGACGGCCGCGCCGGAGTCGGCCTCGTAGTTGCGGTTGGAGTTCTTGTCGAAGAGCTTGCGGGCGTCGGTCATGGCCTGGAGGAGGTTGTCCTCGACGACCTTCTGGACCTTCGCGTCGATGCTGGTGACCAGGTTGTTCCCGGGCTTCGCCTCGACCGTCCCGGCGGTGCCGATCACCCGGCCGAGGTTGTCCACCTCCAGGCTGGTGACGCCCGTGGTGCCGCGCAGGTCGCTGTCGTACACCGACTCCAGCCCGGCCCGGCCGATCTGGTCGGCCGGCAGGTAGCGCTCCCGGCCGGTCTTCTCGGCACTCTTGGTCACCTCCTCGTCCGTGACCGGGGAGAGGTAGCCGAGCACCTGGGCGGCGTTCGCGCCCTCGACGCCGGTGTAGTGGCGCACGGCGGTCGGCTGCGCGGTCACGCCGGGGAAGTCCTCGCGGCGTTCCATTATCTGCATCGCCTGCTGGGTGGTGGCGTCCTTGGAGACCGGGATCGGCTGGTAGGGCGAGCCGTTCCAGCAGGGCTGCTGCGTCTTGGCGTCGCAGAGCCGGACCTTCTCCTGGACGTCCTTGGCCGGCATCCCGAGCACCTCGGCGAGCCGGGTCAGCACGGCCTTGCCGCCGTCCTTCTGCTGGAGCAGCGAGGTGCGGCTGACGGAGACGACCAGCCGGGTCTCGTTGCCCGCCAGGATGCGGCCGGAGGCGTCCAGGATCTCGCCGCGCACGGCCGGTTCGACCACTTCGCGGATGTGGTTGCCGGTCGCCTTGGCGGTGTACTCGCTGGCGCTGCGGATCTGCAGGTACCACAGCCGCCCGCCGAGGGTGGCGAGCAGTGACAACACGAGGATCTGCAGGACCACCAGACGGATCGTCACCCGCCGGGTTCGTCCGGTTTCGGGGATGTTGCTCACGTCGAGTGCGCTCCAGAGGGCGAGGGTGGTTCGCTACGAGGGTGGTTCAACGGAGTCGGCTGCGGCGGCACGGGGCCGTCACGGGCGCTTGGCCAGGCCGAGACCGCGCTTCTTCTTCCCGTACCCGGGGGTGGCCGAGGCGTCGCGGGTGGTGCGGTAGCGCGCCAGCGTGCCCAGGCCCGGCCCGCTCGCGCTCTCACCGCTCGCCGCGGACACCGGATCGCGCTCGAAGCGGCGCGCGGCCAGCATCACGACGGGCACCACGAACGGGGCCAGCAGCAGGTCGTACATGACGGCGCTGAAGACCAGGCCGCCGAGGCCCACGTGCCGGGCGGCGGTGTCGCCGACCAGGGCGCCGACCATCGCGTACAGCAGGGTGGAGACCACGGCCGCGCCGGCCACCACCAGCAGGGCGCTGAACACCGAGCGCTGGCGGCCGTTCTCGGCCCGCAGCAGCCCGGCGGCGTAGCCCATCAGGCAGAGCACCAGCGCGTACCGCCCGATCGCGTGGTCGGACGGCGGGGCCACGTCGGCGAGCAGGCCGGCCGCGAAGCCGACCAGGCAGCCGCCGGTCGGGCCGTACACCATGGCCAGGCCGACCACGACGAGCAGCAGGACGTCCGGGGTGGCGCCGGGCAGCTGCAGCCGGCCGAGCACGCTGACCTGGAGGACCAGGCCGAGCAGGATCAGCACGGCGGACACCGGGACACGGATGAGTCGCATGGTCAGTTCCCCCCTGCGGGACTGGCGGCGGGCGGGGCGGCCGGGGCCGCGGGCGCGGCCGGCTGCTGGGCGGCGGTCGCGGGCGGCAGGACGGCGTCGCGTGGGTCGGTGCGCGGCGGCACCACCACGACCCCGACCAGGTCGAGCCGGGTGAACTGGACGTACGACTCGACCAGGACGGTCTTGGTGAGCTGGCCCGGGGTGGCCTCGACCTCGACCACCTTGCCGATCGGCACGCCGGGCACGAACGGGCGGCCGCTCTGCGAACCGAAGGTCACCAGCCGGTCCCCCGCCTTGACCTGGGCCTTGCCGTTGAGCAGCGAGACCTTCATCGGGCCGGTGCCCTGGCCGGCCGCGAAACCGATCTCGCCGCTGCCCTCCAGCCGGGCGCCGGCGCTGAAGCCGGGGTCGGAGGCGAGCAGCACGGTGGCGGTGGTCGGTGCGACGGTGGTGATCCGGCCGACCAGGCCCTGGCCGTTGATCACCGTCATGTCGCGGGTGAGGCCGTCATCGCTGCCCGCGTCGATGGTGATGGTCCAGGAGAAGCCCTGCGCCGCCCCGATCGCGATCACCTGGGCGGCCTTGACGGTGTAGCCGCCGGCGCCGGCCGTCCGCAGCAGCTCGTCGAGCTGCTTGGTGCGGCCGGCTGCGGCGTCGGAGGAGGCGAGCTTCTGGCGGAGCTCGGTGTTGTCCGCGTTGAGCTGGTCGGTGCGACCCCGGTGGGTGGCGGCCTCCCGGAACGCGCGGACGGTGTCCGCGACCGGGTCGACCGCCGACGCCGCGCCCCGCTCGACCGGGCCGAGGACGTCTGCGGCGGCCCTGCGGGCGCCGCCGAGCGGCGAACTCTCGCCGCCCTTGATGTCCACGGTGATCAGGGCGAAGGCGACAGCCACCAGCAGGATGAGCAACAAGCGGCTCTCTCGTGTGTCCCTCACGGTGCTGGAGCTGCCCCTTCGTCCGAGTCCTCGCGCCGGGCCCCCACCGGGCTGTGGGCGGGGTGAGGGCCCTTCAGTTGAAAGACTGTCTGTTCGTGTGTGGTGCGGATGCGGGTGGAGAAAAAACGGTTGTTCAGCGCCTCGGCTGGGCGTCCAGCACCTGCTGGAGCGCCTCGAACTCCTCGACGCACTTGCCCGCGCCGAGCGCGACCGAGTCCAGCGGGTTCTCGGCGATGTGGATCGGCATGCCGGTCTCCCGGCGCAGCCGCTCGTCCAGCCCGCGCAGCAGGGCGCCGCCGCCGGTCAGCACGATGCCGCGGTCCATCACGTCACCGGCCAGCTCGGGCGGGCACTGGTCGAGGGTGGTCTTGACGGCGTCGATGATGGAGTTCACCGGCTCGTCGATGGCCTCGCGCACCTCGGCCGCGGAGATCACCACGGTCTTCGGCAGGCCGCTGACCAGGTCCCGGCCGCGGATCTCGGCGTGCTCGTCCTTCTCCCCCTCCAGGGCGAAGGCGGAGCCGATGCTCATCTTGATCTGCTCGGCGCTGCGCTCACCGAGCAGGAGCGAGTACTCCTTCTTGATGTGCTGCACGATCGCGTTGTCCAGCTCGTCGCCGGCCACCCGGATCGACTGGGCCGTGACGATGCCGCCGAGCGAGATCACCGCGACCTCGGTGGTGCCGCCGCCGATGTCGACCACCATGTTGCCGGTGGGCTCGTGGACGGGCAGGCCGGCGCCGATCGCGGCGGCCATCGGCTCCTCGATGATGTGCACCTGGCGGGCGCCGGCCTGCGAGCTTGCCTCGATGACGGCGCGGCGCTCCACCCCCGTGATGCCGGAGGGCACGCAGACGACGACCCGGGGGCGGGCGAGGTAGCGGCGGCGGTGGATCTTGAGGATGAAGTAGCGGAGCATCCGCTCGGTGATCTCGAAGTCCGCGATCACGCCGTCCTTGAGCGGACGGATGGCGACGATGTTGCCGGGGGTCCGGCCGATCATCTTCTTCGCCTCGGAGCCGACTGCCAGGATGCCGCCGGTGTTGGTGTTCACGGCGACCACGGAGGGCTCGTTCAGGACGATCCCCTTGCCCCTGACGTACACCAGCGTGTTGGCAGTGCCGAGGTCGATCGCCATGTCACGGCCGATGAACGACAGGTTGTTGGCCATGGGGTGTGGTGTGCCTTCCCGGGCTCGGAGTCAATGGCGGGGGAGTGGACCGATCGCGCTCGCCCATGACAGGGCGGACACCAGCTGAGCAGCCGTACCGGGCCCGTGAGTTGTGTCCATCGTAGTCACGCCCGCCGGTGTGGACCGGGACGGACGGCATACCACCCATTGTCAGGCGCGTGATCGCTTCTACGAGGATTGGGACGCCGTGTCGGAGGCCGGAGTTCCGTATTTGACGATAAGAATGCCCCAGCCGGCGCAAGCCTGGCCGACCGGGGCGTCCCCTCACGCGTGCGAGGGGAAGAAGATCTTGATCTCGCGCTCGGCGGAGGCCTCGGAGTCCGAGGCGTGGATCAGGTTCTCGCGGGTGATGGTGGCGAAATCACCGCGGATCGTGCCCGGGCCCGCCTGCAGCGGGTCGGTCGCGCCGGCCAGCCCGCGGATGCCGGGGATGACGTTCTCGCCCTCGACGATCAGCGCGATCGACGGACCGGTGGTCATGAAGTCGAGCAGCGGCTCGTAGAACGGGCGGCCGACGTGCTCCGCGTAGTGCTGCTCCAGCGTCGCCCGGTCGAAGGTCCGCAGCTCGACGGCGGCGAGCCGCCAGCCGGCCTTGCGCTCGATGCGGCTGATGATCTCGCCGGCCAGGCCGCGCTTGACGGCGTCGGGCTTGAGCAGGACGAGAGTGCGCTGGGACACGGTGCGGCTCCTGGGGAATCGGTTCGGCATGGTGTATGCGGCTAACCCGAAGGCTACCTTGCGTGAGCAGCCCGTCCGTGCGTCCGGGCTGCTCAGCCGTGTCGGTCGCTCAGGCCGGCGCGGCGGCGCGGGCCGCCTTGATCTCGTCGATCCTGCGACCGTAGTGCACCGAGCACCACCAGAGGCCGGCGAAGACGATTCCGAGGCCGAACATGGTCGGCAGGACGAAGCCGCTGGCGATCAGGCCGAGCTGGAGCGCCCAGCCCACGGCCACCGCGCCGGGGCGGGTGATCATGCCGCAGAGCAGCACGCAGAGCAGCATCGCGATGCCGCTGACCGTCCACACCGTGGCGGTGGAGACGTCGGAGAGCTGCATCGCCACCAGCCCGGCGAAGAGCACCAGCAGCGCCTCGCCGATCAGGGTCGAGGAACAGAGCGTCCTCATGTCACTTCCTTCCGAGCAGCAGGCGCGCCTCGCCCACCGTGATGACCGAACCGGTGACGAGGACGCCGCAGCCGCCGAGGTCGCCGTCCTCCTCCGCCAGCGTGACGGCCGCGTCGATCGCCTCGTCCAGCTGCAGCTCGACCTGGACGCGGTCCTCGCCGAAGATCTCGACCGCGAGTGCGGCCAGCTGGTCGACGGGCATCCTGCGGTGGGTCGAGTTCTGGGTGACCACGACCTCGGAGAGCAGCGGCTCGAAGGCCGAGAGCAGGCCGGCCACGTCCTTGTCCCCGCTGGTGGCGATCACGCCGACCAGCTTGGTGAAGCCGAAGGACTCCCCGATCGCGGCGACGGTGGCCTCCGCGCCGGCCGGGTTGTGGGCGGCGTCCAGCAGGATGGTGGGGCTGCGGCGGACGACCTCCAGCCGGCCGGGCGAGCTGACGCCGGAGAAGGCCTGGCGCACCTTGTCGATGTCGAGCTTGCCGCCACGGGCGCCGCCGACCCCGAAGAAGGCCTCGACGGCGGCCAGCGCCAGCGAGGCGTTCTGCGCCTGGTGCTCGCCGTGCAGCGGCAGGAAGATCTCCTCGTAGTCCTCCCCGCCGAGCCCGCGCAGCGTGACCAGCTGCCCGCCGATGGCGACCTCGCGGTGCCGGACGCCGAACTCCAGGCCCTCGCGGGCGACGGTGGCGTCCACCGCGACGGCGCGCTCCAGGATGGTCTTCGCGGCGTCCAGCGGCTGCTGGGCGACGATCGCCAGCGCGTCCGCCTTGATGATCCCGGACTTCTCGACGGCGATCTCGCCGGTGGTGCGGCCGAGCTTGTCGGTGTGGTCCAGCGAGATCGGGGTGATCACCGAGACGGTGGCGTCGATGACGTTGGTGGCGTCCCAGGTGCCGCCCATGCCGACCTCGACCACGGCGACGTCGACCGGGGTGTCGGCGAACGCCGCGTACGCCATGCCGGTCAGCACCTCGAAGAAGGACATCGCGACGGGCTGCTGCTCGTCGACCATCTTCACGTACGGCTCGATGTCGTAGTACGTCTCGGCGAACCGCTCCGGGCTGATCGGGGCGTTGTCCAGGCTGATCCGCTCGGTGACGGACTCCACGTGCGGGCTGGTGTAGCGCCCGGTGCGCAGCTCGAAGGAGTTGAGCAGCTGCTCGACCATCCGGGCGGTGGAGGTCTTGCCGTTGGTGCCGGTGATGTGGATCGACGGGAAGGCCCGCTGGGGCTGTCCGAGGATGTCCATCAGCGCTTCGATCCGGTCGAGCGAAGGCTCCAGCTTGTTCTCGGGCCAGCGCTCGGCCAGCTTCTGCTCGATGTCGCGCACAGCATCCGCGGGCTCGGCGCTGTCGGGGCGGACGGTGTACGGGTTCTGCTCGGCCTTGTCGCTCACGGACCCAGTCTACGGAGCCGCCGCGGCGCCGCCGGAGCGGCGGGTGCGGCCACGCGCTTGTGTATATTTTGTGAAGGATTGTGAAGACCAGCCCCTTGTTGTCGAGTTTTTTCCGACGGGACATCCGTTCTGCGGCGGCGGGCCGGCCTCCGGGCGGACCGCGCGGCCGGCCACCGGACCCGCCGGCATCCGGGCACCGTGCGCACCGCACTCTTGACAGTCGGATTGGTCTACTCCACCTTGTGAGGCAAGTACCCGGATCTCCCGGTGACTTGGTTTGTCGGACGCTCCCGCACGCGCACCATCGACACCCGGTACGACCCCTCCCCCACCGGGGTCGGCCGGCCTCCCCCACTGGAGATGGAGTCATGCCACCTGCCCGACACCGGAGCCGCAGCCGCGGTATCCACAGCGTGCTCGCCGGCACCGGGGCCCTCGCCCTGGGCCTCAGCGCCCTCGTCCTGTCCAGCGGCGGCGCCCAGGCGGCCGTCGACGTCGACGTGATCGCCAACGGCGGTTTCGAGAGCGGCAACCACCTGACGAACTGGAACTGCCCGCCCGGGACGACGCCCGAGACCACCGGCCCGTACGCCGGAACGGCGTCCCTGCTCGCCACCCCGACCAGCAGCGACACCGCCGAGTGCACCCAGACCGTCACGGTGAAGCCGTCCTCGACCTACACCCTCAGCGCCTGGGTGAAGGGCTCGTACGTCTACCTCGGCGCCCGGGGCACCGGCGGCTCGGACCCCAGTACCTGGTCCAGCAGCGCGAGTTGGAACAAACTCAGCAGCACCTTCACCACCGGCGCGAGCACCACCAGCGTCACCGTCTACCTGCACGGCTGGTACGCCCAGGGCGCCTACCTCGCGGACAACGTCTCCCTGGTCGGGCCCGGCACGCCGCCGGCCTCGCCGTCCCCGTCCAGCAGTGCCAGCGCCACCCCGACGCCGACGGCGACCGCCACCCCGAGCCCCACCGCGACCACCGCCAACCCGTCGCCGACCGCGACCAGCACCGGCGGGCCCGGCCTGCCCAAGCACATCCTCACCGGGTACTGGCAGAACTTCGACAACGGCGCGACCGTCCAGAAGATCAGTGACGTGCCGGCCGCGTACGACATCATCGCGGTCTCCTTCGCCGACGCGACGGCCACACCCGGCGCGATCAGCTTCACCCTGGACAGCACGCTCTCCAGCAGGCTCGGCGGCTACACGGACGCGCAGTTCAAGGCCGACATCGCGGCCAAGCACGCGGCCGGCAAGAAGGTGGTCCTCTCGATCGGCGGGCAGAACGGCACCATCTCGGTGAACAGTTCGGCCTCCGCGACCAACTTCGCCAACAGCGCCTACACGCTGATCCAGCAGTACGGCTTCGACGGGATCGACATCGACCTGGAGAACGGCGTCAGCGCGACCTACATGGGCCAGGCGCTGCACACCCTGGCGGGCAAGGTCGGCAGCGGCTTCGTGCTGACCATGGCGCCGCAGACGATCGACATGCAGTCCACCGGCGCGGAGTACTTCAAGCTGGCGCTGAACGTCAAGGACATCCTGACCATCGTCAACATGCAGTACTACAACTCCGGGGCGATGCTCGGCTGCGACGGGCAGGTCTACTCGCAGGGCACCGAGAACTTCCTGACCGCGCTGGCCTGCATCCAGCTCAAGGGCGGTCTGAAGCCGAGCCAGGTGGGTCTGGGCGTGCCCGCCTCCACGAGTGCGGCGGGCGGTGGGTACGTCAGCGCGAGCGTGGTCAACAACGCGCTGGACTGCCTGGCCAAGGGCACCAACTGCGGTACCTACAAGCCCGACACGACCTGGCCCGGCATCGGCGGAGCGATGACCTGGTCGACCAACCACGACGCCAAGGCCGGCGGCCCCATCGCCAACACCGTCGGCAGCCACCTGCACGCGCTGCCGTGATCCGCTAGCCGCAGCACACCGCCCCGGCGGGGCCCGCACCACGGGCCCCGCCGGGGCGGCGCGTCACAGGCCCGCCCTGGCCTCCGGGATCTCCGGCACGGGGCCGCAGTGCCGGCGGCGCAGCTCGGCCACCACCTCGCGGGCCTCGCCCTCGGGCAGCAGCGGCAGCATCATCGCGACGGCCTGGAGCAGCCCGCCGAGCAGGAAGGTGGTGTCGGCGGTCGCCGCGACCATCCGGCGGACCTCCCCCACGTCGCCGGCCTCCACCGCCTCCAGCAGCCGGGCGGCGTCGGCCGTCTCCTCGTCGATCGCGACGGAGACGGTGTCGGCGGGGGCCCGCCGGGCCAGCCCGCGCAGCACCCGGTCGCCGACCTCGGGTGCGTAGGCCTTGCGGACGGCCTCCGCGGCGATCCACACCAGCAGGGTGGTCACCTCGCGTTCGGCGTGCTCCTCGAAGAGCCGGTCCAGGGCGTGGTCGTACGCCAGCTGGTTGCCGTGCCGGAAGGCGAGGAGCAGCGTGGCCGCGCGGGCCTTCGCCTCCTCGACCGCTTCAGCAGGCAGTTCGTCGGCCAGCTCCTCGGTCACCACCACGCCATGCCCTCCCGTCAGCCAGCCGGCTCTGCAGAACTCCTGCCCACCGTACACAGCCGACCTGCGAACTTCGCCGAACCCGCCCGTACAAGACCGGAAGGAAATCGACCGGGTTTTGACCACAGAGCGCCACGACTTTCCCCACCTTCCCCCAGGAGCAGGCCGATTACCCGCGAATGGGTGCAGAAATCAGTCGTACGGGAAGCACGAATTGGCACCGCCGACCGGCCCGACCTGCGGCCGGGCCCGGGCCGGCGCCACCGGCCCCCATCACAGGGCGACCGCTCGAGAATACCGCCGAACGGGCTATCGGGCCGGCGTGAATTGCCCGGGAGAGCCGTGATGAATATTCGCCGGAACAGCGCAACGCGCTTACCGGCGGGCACCGGCCGGAAGTCCGCCGGCGCTCCCGCGATATCGGGTGCGGAATGATCCGCGCGGGCAGCCGGACACGCCCGAGGGCCGCACCCCGGCGTACGGGATGCGGCCCTCGGGGGCGGTCGCTGCCGGTCAGCCCTGCGGCAGGGCGGCCAGCTGGGCCGTGATCCGGGCGATGTCGGCCCCGGCGGCCTCCTGGCGGGCGCGGATCTTGGCGACCACGTCGTCCGGCGCCTTGGCGAGGAAACCCTCGTTGCCGAGCTTCGCGGTGGTCTGCGCCTGCTCCTTCTCGGCGGCCGCGAGGTCCTTGGCGAGGCGCTTGCGCTCCGCCGCGACGTCGATGGTGCCGGAGAGGTCCAGTGCCACGGTGGCGCCGGCGACCGGGAGCGAGGCGGTGGCCGTGAAGCCGTCCTCGGGGGCGGTCAGGCGCAGCAGCGAGCGGATCGCGTCCTCGTGCGCGGTCAGCACGGTGCCGGCCAGGTCGAGGGTGGCGGGCACCCGCTGCGCGGGCTGCAGGCCCTGGTCCGAGCGGAACCGGCGGACCTCGGTGACCACCTGCTGCAGGGTGGCGACCTCGGCCTCGGCGGCGGCGTCCCGGCGGGAGGCGTCGGCCGTCGGCCACTCGGTGACGACGAGCGACTCGGCGCCGGTGAGCGTCGTCCAGAGGGTGTCCGTGACGAACGGGACGACCGGGTGCAGCAGCCGCAGCGTGACGTCGAGGACCTCGCCGAGCACCCGGCGCGAGGCGTCGGCCTGCGGGCCGCCCTTGGCCAGGGTGGTCTTGGAGAGCTCGACGTACCAGTCGAAGACCTCGTCCCAGGCGAAGTGGAACAGGGCGTCGGCGAGCTTCGCGAACTGGTAGTCGTCGTAGAGCCCGTCGACCTCGGCCACGGTGGCGTTGAGGCGGGACAGGATCCAGCGGTCGACGGCCGTCAGCTCCTCGGGGGCCGGCAGCGGGCCCTCGACGGTGGCGCCGTTCATCAGCGCGAAGCGGGTGGCGTTCCAGATCTTGTTGCAGAAGTTGCGCGAGCCCTTGACCCAGTCCTCGCCGATCGGCACGTCCGCGCCGGGGTTGGCGCCACGGGCCAGCGTGAAGCGGACGGCGTCGGCGCCGTAGGCGTCCATCCAGTCCAGCGGGTCGACGGCGGTGCCGGAGGACTTGGACATCTTCTTGCCGAACTCGTCGCGGACCAGGCCGGTCAGCGCGACCGTCCTGAACGGCGCCTGGCCGTCCATCGCGTACAGGCCGAACATCATCATCCGGGCGACCCAGAAGAAGATGATGTCGTGGCCGGTGAGCAGGACGTCGGTGGCGTAGAACTTCTCCAGGTCCGGGGTCTGCTCGGGCCAGCCCAGGGTGGAGAACGGCCACAGGCCGCTGGAGAACCAGGTGTCCAGGACGTCCGGGTCCTGCGTCCAGCCCTCGCCGGCGGGCGGCTCCTCGTTCGGGCCGACGCACACGACCTGGCCCTCGGGGCCGTACCAGACCGGGATCCGGTGGCCCCACCAGAGCTGGCGCGAGATGCACCAGTCGTGCATGTTGTCGACCCAGTCGAAGTAGCGGCCCTCCAGGCCCTTCGGGTGGATCTCGACCCGGCCGTCCCGGACGGCGTCGCCGGCCGCCTGGGCCAGCGGGGCGACCTTGACCCACCACTGCAGCGACAGCCGCGGCTCGACCACGGTGTGGCAGCGCGAGCAGTGGCCGACGGCGTGCATGTACGGGCGCTTCTCGGCGACGATCCGGCCCTGCTCGCGCAGCGCGCCGACGACGGCCGAGCGGGCCTCCAGCCGGTCCAGGCCGAGGAACGGGCCGTGCACGGTGATCACACCGTGGTCGTCCATCACGGTCAGGTTCGGCAGGTTGTGGCGCTGGCCGATGGCGAAGTCGTTCGGGTCGTGCGCCGGGGTCACCTTGACGGCGCCGGTGCCGAACTCCGGGTCGACGTGCTCGTCGGCCACGACCGGGATCTCACGGTCGGTCAGCGGGAGCTTGATCGTCCGGCCGACCAGGTGCGCGTAGCGCTCGTCCTGCGGGTGGACGGCGACCGCGGTGTCGCCGAGCAGGGTCTCGGCGCGGGTGGTGGCGACGACGATCGAGTCCTCGCCCTCGCCGTAGCGGATCGAGACCAGCTCGCCCGGGCTGTCCTCGTGCTCGACCTCGATGTCGGAGAGCGCGGTGAGACAGCGCGGACACCAGTTGATGATGCGCTCGGCGCGGTAGATCAGGCCGTCGTCGAAGAGCTTCTTGAAGATCGTCTGGACGGCCTGCGAGAGGCCCTCGTCCATGGTGAAGCGCTCGCGGGACCAGTCGACCCCGTCGCCGAGCCGGCGCATCTGGCCGAGGATCTTGCCGCCGTAGCTCTCCTTCCACTCCCAGACCTTCTCGACGAAGGCCTCGCGGCCCAGGTCGTGCCGGGAGAGGCCGGACTCGGCGAGCTGCTGCTCGACCTTGTTCTGCGTGGCGATGCCCGCGTGGTCCATGCCGGGCAGCCAGAGCGTCTCGAAGCCCTGCATGCGCTTGCGGCGGGTCAGCGCGTCCATCAGCGTGTGCTGGAAGGCGTGGCCCAGGTGCAGGGCGCCGGTGACGTTCGGCGGCGGGATGACGATGGTGTACGGCGGCTTGTCGCTCTTCGCGTCCGCCGTGAAGTAGCCACGCTCCACCCAGCGCTCGTACAGCGCGCCCTCTACCTCCGCCGGGGCGTAGGTCGTCGGGATGCCACCGCTGTTCGCGGTGGGTGCGGCTGCGTCGTCCCCGGGCGTGCTGCTCTCGGGGCGCTGGTTCGTCGTGTCGGTCACGACGCACAGTTTACGTAACAGCGGAGGTGCGTTACGAACCGCTTTCGCCGTGGCGGCCCGCCGAGTGGCCCCGGGGCCGCCCGGACGGGCCCCCGGCGGCGTGCGGTAGCGTGCCCCGGACTCGCGCACCCGTTCGTGCGAGTACGCACAACTCCACACGCAGACAGGCCGCGCCAGCGGCGGGGGGACTCCACATGTACGGCCAGGGTCAGCAGTATCCGCAGGGCCAGCCGCAACAGCCTCAGCAGCCGTACGGGCAGCCGCCCCAGCCGGGGGCTCCGCAGCCCGGCTACGGCGCCCCGCAGTACGGTGCGCCGCAGCCCCAGTACGGCTACCCGCCGCAGCAGCCGGCCCCGGCGCCGCCGTACGGAGCACCGCAGTACGGAGCACCGCAGCCGCAGCCGTACGGAGCACCGCCCCAGGCGTCCGCCCCGCAGTACGGGGCGCCGCAGCCGCCGTACGGGGCCCCGCAGGCCCCGTACGGCGCTCCCGGCGGCTACCCGCCGCCCGCCGCGCCGGCGAAGGGCAGGGGCGGGCTGGTGATCGGCCTGGTGATCGGCGCGCTGGTGCTGGGCGGCGGCGGCTTCGGCCTGTACAAGGCCTTCGGCGGCTCCGGCTCGGGCGGCGGCGGCTCGTACAGGATCTCCACCCCGCAGACGCTGACCGGCGGCTACACCCAGAAGTCCGCCGTGGACCAGGCCCCGGCCGCCGGCAAGGAGGCCGAGGCGGAGAAGATCGGCGCCGACGTGCGCTCGGTGGTGGCCAGCTACACCAAGACCGCCGACCCGCTGGACAGCGTCGGCCTGATCGGCGTCTACGGCAAGCTGACGAGCCCGCGGAAGCTGGTCGACGACGCGAACGGCGACCCCGGCGAGGCCGGCAGCTGGACCACCAAGCCGGTCGACTTCCCCGCCCAGGACAGCAAGAACCCCTCCGGCATCCTCTCCTGCGGCATCCTGCAGTCCAGCATCACCAAGTCGCAGACCGCGGTGTGCGCCTGGGCCGACGACTCGACCTTCGCCCGGATCAGCTTCCTGAAGATCTCCGTCACCGGTGAGCCGTCGAAGCCGATGACGCCGGAGCAGGCCGCCGCGAGGACCCGGGCGATCCGCGACGCCATGGTCGTGGCCAAGTAGCGGTTCCGGCCGTGGGGCCGCCCGGCAGCGCCGCGGCGGCCCCTGCCGCTGCCCCGGGCCGTCTCCCCGGGCCACTGCCCAGCGAGTTCCCCGAGCCGTTCCTTCGAGCCGTTCCCCCGAGTCGTTCCTTCGAGAAGAGAGCACCCGTGTACGACCAGGCCCCCTCCGCCCCGCCGCCCCACCCCCAGCCGTGGGGCGCCCCGCCGCAGGCCCCTCCGGCATACGGCGCCGTCCCGCCGCAGGCCCAGGGCCATCCCGGCTACGGCTACGGCGGCTACCCGCCCGTGGCACCGAAGAAGTCCCGCCGGACGCTCTGGATCCTGCTCGGCGTCCTCGGCCTCGTGGTGGTGCTCGTCGTGGGGCTGATCGGCTACTTCGTGGTGGACGTGGCCTCGAAGGCGGGCACGCACAAGATCGTGCTGCCCGTCGAGTTCAAGGGCGTCGCCCGGGACGACACCAGCGCGACCGCCCAGCAGCTCAGGGACAGCATGGCCCGGAGCTTCGGCGACGGTGACGGCTCCTGGAAGCCGACCGGCGTCGGCGCGCTGTACCAGAGCGACACCGAGAGCACGCGCATGATCGTGTCCGGCGGCTACGGCAAGGTGCTGTCGCCGCAGCACGAGCTGGACAGCTACTTCAAGGGCATCGCCGAGGGCGACGGCGCCCGGCTCAGTGGCCGGCGCAGTGTGGACCCCGGTCCGCTCGGCGGCAAGCTCGACTGCGCCGTCGCCTCCAACGGCGCCGGCGAGTTCGGCGTCTGCGCCTGGGCGGACAGCAGCAGCATCGTCGGCCTCATGCAGGGCGACGACGAGGGCACGGCGCCCGACCTCGACAAGCTCGCGGCGGACACCCGCGAACTCCGCGCCCTCGCCGAAATCCCGAAGTAGTCCCGGCGGCCCGGCGGACGGCGAGGGGCCCCGCACACCGTACGGCTGTCTCTTATACACATC